>CAIVEA010000259.1 GCA_903904765.1 uncultured Chloroflexota bacterium | reverse complement strand
GTTCGTGCCTGGTCAACCACCTTTTTAACGCAGGTCTGTGGCTTTCCGGGTTGGGGGATTAACCACGACACATCGTCACCATACATCGTGAATGTCGTGAGTTAGAAATATTCATCTATTTAGGGGAGGATTTTGTACCATGCACCGCTTACGTCTGTTGTTACCGCTTTGCGTTGTCCTCGTTTTGCTCGTGGGAGTTGCCAGCGTCAGCGTTGGTCTGGCACAGGATTCGGGCGACTGTGTGCGTCTGGCCGGTGTCGAGTCTAGCGGCGAGAAGCTCAATCTCGACCCGATCAACCAGCCTAGCACCGAAAACTCGATTGTGGTTGGCTTGATGTACAACCGCCTTATGGACTTGAGCAGCACTTTTGAAGTGTCGCCCGAACTGGCCGAATCGTGGTCATCGAACACCGATGGCAGCGAATGGACGTTCAAGCTGCGTCAGGGCGTTACCTTCCATGATGGCAAGCCCTTCACCTCCGCTGACGTGGTCTACACCTTCAAGCGCCTGCTCGATCCCGCCAACGGTTCGGAAGCCGCCGCGACGCTGGCCTTCCTGAATCCCGATGGCATTACTGCCCCGGATGACTATACCGTGGTGTTCAAGACGGATAAGCCGGTGGTAGAACTGCCCGTGCTCATCACCAACAAGAACACCTTCATTGTCCCCGATGGCGCGACCACCGAGTCGATTGCCGCCGCCCCGAATGGCACCGGCTCGTTCGTCCCGCAGAACTTCAACGTGTCCGACCAGCCGCATGTGTTCGTGAAGAACGCCAGCTACTGGGAAGCAGGTCTGCCCAAGTCGGACTGCGTGGAATTCTATGCCATTCAGGAAGCCACCACGCTGAACGCCTCCCTGCTGGCGGGCGAAATTGACATCGCGCAGCAGGTGTCGTATGCCACGCTGCCCACGCTGCAAGGCAACCCGGACATCACTCTGGCGACGGCTGGCCCCGCCACGCAGATGACGATGGCGATGTGGGTGGATACCCCGCCGTTCGATGATGTGCGCGTTCGTCAGGCGTTGAAGATGGTCATTGACCGCAAGGCCATGCTGGAAACCGTTCTGCTGGGCTACGGCTACATCGGCGACGACAATCCTGTGCCGCCGCAGTCGCCCTATGCGTGGCGGCCTGAAGATCAGGTTCCCGCACAGGACATCGAAGGTGCAAAGGCTCTGCTGGCTGAAGCTGGCTACGGCCCTGACAATCCGCTGAAGATCGACCTGTACACCGCCGAATATATCCCCGGTGCGGTGGCGATGGCTGAAGTGTTCAAGGAACAGGCTGCGCTGGCGGGCGTGGAAGTCAATCTGGTGATCGGCCCGGCGGGCGAGCACTGGGACAACGTGTGGCTGAAGTTCCCGTTCGTGGGTTCTGGCTGGAATGCCCGTCACCCCGGTGAAGGTCTGGCTATCGCGCATCGCTCGAACGCCGCCTACCCCGAAACGCACTACGCCAGCGAGAAGTTCGACAGCTTGTTGGATGCGGCCAACACCGAACCCGATCCCGATGCGCGTAAGGCGCTGTATCAGCAGGCCGAACAACTGCTGACCGAAGAAGGTGGCTCCATCATTCCGCTGTTCCAGCAGATCGTTTCTGCGGTCAACTCCAGCTGCACCGGCTATGAGCCGCGTGCCCAGCTATATCGCGTGGATCTGCGTAACGTCTCCTGCTCACGCTAAACAAGTAGTACTGTTTTACCAGAGGGGCACAGCCTTGTGCCCCTTTCCTGTGTGAGTGATGGGGCAAATATGATTATTCGGACGATTCTGGTTCGCCTTGTACTGGCCTTTTTTACATTACTGATCGTTTCCATCTTCATCTTCTGGGCTAACGAAGTCCTGCCGGGCGACATTGCCGCACGTGTGCTGGGGCGCGAGTCCAGCATGGAATCCCGCGAAGCCTTCCGCGAAAAGCGCGGCCTGAACCGCCCATCTGTCGAACGCTACATCTCATGGCTGAGTGGCGCGGTGGTAGGTGATTTCGGGCAATCGCTAGTGAATGACAAGCAGATCACCGATGTGGTCTTTCCTCGCATGAAAAACACGCTGACGCTGGCGCTATACGCTTTCGTTATCTATGTTCCGCTGACATTAACGCTGGCGATCATCGCCGCACTTTATCACGAACGATTAGCCGATAATGTCATCTCGGTTTTGAATCTGATTGGCCTTTCGCTGCCGGAGTTCGTGATCGGCACGGTTCTCATCTACGTCTTTTCGGTATCGCTGGCATGGTTCCCGGTCATGTCCAAAATTCAACGCGCCAAAGACTTTGGCGACTTGCTGCGGCAGACCACGCTACCCGCTGTGACGCTGGCAATGGTGATGGCAGTGTACTCCATCCGTATGCTGCGCGATAACCTGATTGATGTGTTGAACTCGGAATATGTACGCATGTGTATGCTCAAAGGGCTGTCGCGCAACCGTGTGATCTTCTTCCACGCGCTGCCCAACGCGATTGTGCCAGCGCTGAACACGATGGCGCTCAACCTCGCCTATTTGATTGGCGGCGTGGTGGTGGTAGAGCAGGTGTTCGCCTTTCAGGGGCTAGGGACACTGCTGGTCGAGTCGGTTTCCGTGCGTGATGCGCCCACCATCGAAGCCATCGCCCTGATCGTATCCGGCATCTACATCGCGGCGAACTTGTTTGCCGATGTGATGGCAATTGTGCTCAATCCCCGTTTGAGGAAAGCCTGATGAGCAGTACAACCGCCGTGATCAATAGCCGTTGGATACGTTTCCGCCGCACACCGCTGACCTTTCGCATCGGCACTATCATCCTCGCCTTCTATTTCGTGGTGGCGCTCACGGGCAGTCTGTGGGTTCCCTACGACTCTTCCAAAACCGGAACGGGGCGACCTTTTTCGCTGCCCAGTGCCGAGCACTACTTCGGAACTGACCAGCTAGGCCGCGACATTTTCAGCCGCGTGGTGCTGGGAACAGATGATGTGCTGTTCCTCGCGCTGACGAGCACGCTGGTTTCCACGCTCATCGGCGGCCTGCTAGGGCTGATGGCGGGACTGGTAGGTGGTTGGCTCGATCAGGTGTTAATGCGCCTGTTCGACGCGATTATCAGCATCCCGTTCATCGTCCTCGGCCTGTTGATGATTGCCGCCGCTGGCCCCGATTTAAGCGGCAATTACCTGCTGCTGATTGCGGTTGTGGCGGTGGTGTATGCGCCACGTACTGCCCGCATGGCGCGTTCGGTGGCGGTTGATCTCGTCACCCGTGATTTTGTGCTGGTGGCGCGAACGCGAGGCGAGTCCGTGTTCTCGATTGTGTGGCGCGAACTCACGCCCAACGCAATGGGTGTGCTGCTGGTTGAGTTCGGCGTGCGGGCGGGCTATGCGCCTATCTTCATCGGCTCGTTGAGTTTTCTGGGCTTCGGTGTGCGTCCACCCACGCCGGAATGGGGTTTGATGATTAGCGAGAACCGCGCTGCCATCATTTCCGCGCCTGTCTCGGTGTTCGCTCCGGCGCTGGCGCTGGCGCTGCTGGTCATCGGCCTGAACCTGTTCACCGACGGCTTATCCCGCATTTTCGGGCGCAGCGATAAGAAATAGAGAGGGCTGCCGTGTCTGCACCTGTACCCAACCAAAACGCGCCGCTGATTGATGTTCGCGGCCTCTCGATTGATTTTTGGAGCCAGCACCGCTGGGTCAACGTGGTCAACAACGTGTCCTTTGCGGTCAATCCGGGGGAGGCCGTCGGGCTGGTGGGCGAATCCGGTTGCGGCAAAACGACCACCGCTTACACGCTGCTGGGCTACCGCCGCCCCAACAGCCGCATTCACGCCGGTGAAGTGCGCTTCGGGGGCGACAATCTGCTCACGCAATCCAACGCCGCGCTCCAGCATATTCGCGGTAAGCGCATTAGCCTCATCCCGCAGAATCCGACGACGGCGCTCAGCCCCGGCATGAGCATCGGCAATCAAATTCTGGAAGTGCTGCGGGCGCACCACATGGGCGGTAGCGCCGAAGAACAACAACAGCGCGTCCACCAGTTGCTCACGCAGGTGCGCTTGCCAGAACCGGAACGTTCCGCACTCAAATACCCGCACCAACTCAGCGGCGGTCAGCAGCAGCGCGTGATTATTGCGATGGCGTTGGCCTGTCAGCCGGACTTGCTGGTGCTGGACGAGCCGACCACCGGCCTTGATGTGACCACACAGGCGCAAATCCTCGATTTGCTCAACCATCTCCGGGCTGAACAGGGCATGGCGATGGTCTACGTCACCCATGACCTCGGCGTGCTGTCGCTGGTGTGTGACCGCGTGGGAGTCATGTACGCGGGCGAACTGGTTGAAGATGCGCCCATTCGTGAACTATTCAACAATCCGCGCCACCCTTATACACGCGGCTTGATCGCCTCGGTTCACAGCGTCATCAAACCACGCAGGGGACGTTCGGTGCTGCTACGCGGCTATCTCCAGCGCGAACAACTTCCCAACGGCTGCCGTTTTGCACCGCGCTGCGACTTCGCACAGGAGCGTTGTGCGGGCGAAGCGCAATCGCTGGCGGCGGTGGTCGCAGATCATCGTGTGGCCTGCTGGCGCTGGCCGGAGATTCCTGCTGCGTCTCCTGCCGATGCCGCGCATGAAGCGAGTAACCCCCTCCTGCCCCGTAATAACGCGCTGCTCCAGATTAACGCCATAGACTGCGCCTATGATTTTGCGGGACGCAGCCTGTTTCAGCGTGGCAATCCCAAAGTAGTCGTGCGGCAGGTGGGGTTGGACATTCAACCTTGCGAAACCTTCGCGCTGGTGGGCGAATCGGGCAGCGGCAAATCCACGATTGCCCGTGCTGTCGCCGGATTATTGACTCCGACAGCGGGACAGATCACCTTTCAGGGGCAGGACATCACCCGCACCGTAGAGGCGCGGACGCAAGAGCAGCGCCGCGAAATACAACTGGTGTTCCAGAATCCTGATGCGTCGCTCAACCCGCGTCAGCGAGTGGGGCAGATCATCGGTCAACCGCTGCGGATTTTCTTCGGGATGAACGGCGCGGCACAGCGCGAACGAACCGAACATCTGCTGCAAGATGTCCGTCTCGATAGCTCGTATATCAACCGCTTCCCGGACGAGCTTTCGGGCGGTGAACGGCAGCGCGTGGCGATTGCCCGTGCGCTGGCCGCCGAACCCAAGCTGATGCTGTGCGATGAAATTCTGTCCGCGTTGGATGTGTCGGTGCAGGCTAGCGTGCTGGAACTTCTGCGGGCGCTGCAAACCAAGAATAATCTGGCCTACCTATTCATCTCGCACGATCTGGCGGTCGTGCGAACGCTGGCGCACCGCGTCGGCGTGCTGTATCAGGGCGAACTGTGCGAGGTGGGGCTGGTCGAGGAAGTTTACGCCCCACCCTATCATCCCTACACCCACATGTTGTTTTCTGCTGTCCCCGAAGTCAATCAGATCGCCAAACACGCGCCTATCGTGCGTGGGGATGTAGAAGCCAATGTGCGCCCCCGTCAGCGCACCGCCTGTCCGTTCGCGGATCGCTGCCCGATGAAGGTAGGTAAAGTGTGCGACGACACGCCTCCGCCGCTGCAAACTATCAGCCCGACACACGCGCTGCGCTGCCACATCCCTCTGAGTGAACTCCAATCGCGTGAGATTTGGACGCAACCGGCAAGTGCGGCACAGTAAACAAATAGCCAAAGGATAACCATAATGACGCTCCAATTTTCGCCCACATTGAACCGGATGCTGCGTCAGGATGCGCCCGAACGCCTCGGCGATCCCACCCGCCCCTTTTTGGAGGCGGCTGTGCGTGAAGGCCGCATAGCGGAGGCCAAGGACTGGTTGGCCTACTTTGAAAACGAACTTTCGACGATTCATGTCCTGTTCGGTGTGTGGAATTGGTACATGGTGCGCTACTACCTTGACCGCAAAGGTGCGGCGACATGGAACGATTTGCTGACCAAGAGCATGGCGGGCTGGGTGGGGACAACTGCCGGACTCAAAGGTCAACCGGTGGCGGTGGTGGCGCTTATAGGTGCAAGCGCAAAGCTGACAGTGGCGGGAATGGAGCATGAAATTGTCCTGACGGAAGGCGACAAACACTTTACGGTCAGCCTCGGCTCACCGGAAGAACAGGCTGTCCGGCGGACGGTATGGCACAACAGCATACATGCCGCGATAGAAGGTCAGGATGTGCGGGGCGTAGCTGTGCTGCTGGATCGGTATATGAGTGAGATGCGGTTGCTGCATGACATCGGCAGCGATTGGGCATGGGCGCTGCTAACGGTGATCGCACAGGAATGGGGTGAAACCGTCCTCGATGAAGTGCTGCGCGTGACTGAAGAACCGTGGGTCACGCCGCGCTACGCCAAGATCAAAGATATGAGCGTGGTCGAATCTCTGTATTTGACCATCGAAGGGATGCGCGGTCATCTTTCCGGCCCGAATCGCGCTGGCACAATCACCGTCACCGAGGAGGCGGATCGCTTCGTGCTGAGTTTTGATGCCTGCGGCTCGGGCGGACGCATGCGGCGCGGTGATCCGCTGGTGGGCAGCGGGTCGCGCCTCGAAGCGCCCTATCACTTCCTGAATGTGCAGGGCGCATACGATTGGACGTGGAATCGCAAAGGCGTTTGTGCTTACTGTGCACACTGTGCGGTGGTCAACCATATACTGCCCATTGAGGGCTTAGGCCATCCGATGCGGATGACGGAATATCCCGAAAACGCGAACGATGCCTGTCTCTGGATCATCTACAAAGATTGGAACGGATTCCCCGATCAGGCCTTCATCAGCGTGGGCAAGGTGCGCTGAACGTGTCCGCAAGTGGATTGCTTGAGGGGCAAGTGACCGTGATTACCGGTGCGGGGCAGGGCTTAGGGAAGGCGCTGGCGCTGGAGTTTTGCCGGGAAGGTGCGAGGCTCGCTCTGCTGGAAATGAACGCGGACGCGCTGTTCTCCACCTGTGCCGAAATCACGGCGGCGGGTGGCATCGTACACCCGTTCGTGCTGGACATCACGGACTACGCGGCCTATGCCCATGCGGTAGAAACTATCGCGGACACCTACGGGCAGATAGATTGCCTGATTAACAATGCGGGCATCTATCGCTCCGGCACGATCTTGACGGACACGCTGGAAGATTGGCGGGCAGTGCTGGCGGTGGATTTGGAGGCTCTCTACATGGGGTCGAAACTGGTCGCGCCTTATATGGTGCGACAGCAGCGTGGGCGCATCATCCATATCGCCTCGATTGCCGGTTTTGTGTCACGCGGGAATGTGGGGTCATACAACGCCGCCAAAGGTGCGATCCTAGCCTATACCCGGTCTATGGCGGTCGAGTTAGGCGCACATCACATTCTGGTGAATGCCGTTGCACCGGGATTCATGCGAACGCCGATGGTGGTCAGCGGCGGGGTGGATGAAACGGCCACCCCCGATTTTGAGGCGTGGTATTACCAGCGCGGCCTGATCCCCCTGCGGCGGGTAGGCTATCCAGAGGATGTGGCGGGGACGGTGGTCTTTCTCGCGTCGGACTACTGCCGCTACATGACGGGGCAGATGCTGGTGGTAGATGGTGGTCTGACAGCATCCTTATTACCCCTCTAGTGCTTTACTTGCGCGAAAAAAGGCAGGGTGCTACGATTATAAATTATAATGTATTTCGCGTCTCTCAAAATCCGTTTATTACGAAATTTGCGTATCATGCCAACACAATCAATTGATTACCAGCAGTGGATGCAGCAACCGTTAATCTGGGGCGAACGCTGTCGCGGACGCAGTCTGGCGTGGACACCGGACGCGCACTGGTTCGTCAACGATCCGCTTGGCCCCGTCCCCCATTGTCATGATGATGCGACGGAACTGGCCTATCTGGCGCAGGGCAGCATGGAGATCGAAGTCGGCGGCAGCAAGCGCGTGTACCATGCGGGCGATCTGTTGTTCATGCCCCCCGGCAAGTTCCACAATTACTGGCTGGCGGGTGATGAAACGGTGTGTCTGTTCGTGATGGTCGCCCCCAACCACAAAGCCTATCGCTGGCACACCGAAAATTTTCCGCCGGATGCCCACAGCGGCGACGCGCCCTACGCTAGCATATTCGGCACGACTCCTTTGCCTTCCAACGAGCATTTTGCCTGCGAGTGCCGCGTCCTACAACCGGGGGAAGCAGAGCCTGACCAGACCATTCCCCTTCAGGATCGCGTGATCTATGTGCTGGAAGGTACGGCAGAACTGCGCCTGAACAACCTGACGGGGGGTGTGTTGCCCCATCAGTACCAGTATATCCCGGCCACCTTCACCCACCGCGTCAGCAATTCTGGCTACTTGCTGGTGCGCTACCTCTCCATCCTGATTACAGACCCAGCCACCGCCAAAGGGACGAAACTGGTGGACGAAGATTAGCTAAAGGAGGTTGATAGACAACGTTCGTGTTTTGATCGGCATTCACTCATCAAACCACTCAAACTGTTGCATATGGGGATAAAAAAGGGGAAATACGATTATGAATAAGTCATTCGGTCAAAAAATGTCGCGGCGCAGCTTTCTAAAAACACTCGGCATCGCTGGCGCAGGCGCGGCGGTCATGCCCAACCTGTCGGCGCTGGCACGCCCGCTGGCGCGGCAGGGAACGAATATGAGTCTGTGGTGGTGGGCGGACGAACCGAAATTCGGTGAGTGGATTGCCGATACGGTTCAGGCGTTCGAGGCGCAGAACGCCGGTGTGACGATTGAGCCGCTTCAACAGGACACCTGCTGCGTGATCTCGCAGTTCACGACGGCAGCGGCAGCCGGCGAACCGCCGAATATCGCCTTCCTGTTCAACGGGCTGTATCACATGGAAAATGTGTGGTTGGGTTACCTCGACCCGTTGGATACGCTCATCCCGCGCCAAACGCTGGAAGATTCTGGCGCGACAGTGCTCAGCACCTACAAAGATCAATATTACCGCATCGGTTGGTACTCGCTACCGATGGTCTGGGAATATAACAAGGATGTGTGGGATAAGGCCGGACTTGATGCTGACAATCCGCCGACCACATGGGATGCGTGGATGGCGGCCTGCGACAAGATCAAGACCTCCGGCGTGACCCCCTTCGGCGGCGGATTGAGCGACGGTTTTTGGGGCGAGTGGTACCTCGGTCATTCGCTCACGCAGGCGCTCAACTCCCCCGGCGAAGCAATTGAACTGTTCATCGGAGATCGTGATTTCCGCGACCCGAAATACAACGCCTTCTGGGCGCGGCTGGAAGAAATGGTCAAGGCCGGCTTCCTGAACGACGATATGCTCTCCACCGACCTGTTCACCGCCATCAACAAAGTGGTCACAGGCGAACTGGGTGCGACGCAGAACGTGGGTGCGGTCATCCCCAGCCACATCGAGCAGATTGGCGATCGCGTAGGGACGATGGTCATGCCCATCTACGGCGAAGGCTCTATGGCCGGTATCCCGATCACCGACTCGCAGGGCTTCGGCATCC
>CAIVEA010000258.1 GCA_903904765.1 uncultured Chloroflexota bacterium | reverse complement strand
TGAACACGCTGCGAACGGCTGGAACCGCAAAAAAGACAACAAACCCGATCAAACTGGGCAGAATGAATAGATACCCCAACACCGCCTCGCGGTTGGCGATGTTATCTACAAGGCGTTCTAAAATGCTTTTTTGCCGCGAGTTCGATACAACAGCCATAAAACCTCCACAACTCTTCTAAAAACTGCTCGATAGTCAGCGTCTACAGGCGCTCGAATGCGCTTAACTATCGCACAACCGCACACGAGTTGCGAATAATCAACTGCGAGCGAAGAACCTGCTGCTTAACTTTGCGCGTCTTCTTATTCATCAAACTAATCAACAGTTCGCCAGCACGTTCGCCCAGTTCGGATTCAGGGGCACGCATGGTGGTCAGCGCCGGCACGGTATACGGGGCAAACCGCATATCGTCGTAGCCCACGACCGATATATCATCCGGGATACGTAGCCCGCGTTCATGAATGGCCGCGATTGCGCCCAGCGCCATCAGATCGTTCATGCAGTAGATGGCAGTAGGCGGTTCGTCCATATCCAGCAGCGAGAGGGCAGCCGCATAACCGCTGTCGGGGTCATACGCGCCCAAGCGCAAAAACTCCGGGATGATCGGCACATCGGCATCCAGCAGCGTTTCACGGAACACCGTCAACCGCTTCTGCACCTGCAAATCACTCATCGGCCCGTAGGTGATGCAACCGATGCGCCTGTGACCGAGTTCGATCAGATATTGCGCCAGCAACCGCACACCGCTGAGATGGTCAATGCTGACACACGGAATGTCTTCGATGGGGGCATCGGGCATATCTAGCAATACCAGTGGATAACCATCATCCAGCAAAGGCTGCGCCACCTCGGATACTTCGGGCATCCAACCGGAGATGATCGCACCAGCCGCTTCACCACTCCGCAGCAAATCCGAAACGGCATCCAACTGACTCGTCCCGGTGAGCGTCTCCACCTGATGCACCAGAATACGCAGGTTGTTGGCCTTTGCCACATGGTTCAGGCCAGAGATTACATTCGGGATATAAGGGTCAGCAAAGACTTTTTCGTGCGGCTTGATAAGGATGAGCGCAATCGTGCTGCTGCGCCCCCGTGCCAGATTGCGTGCCGCCATGTCCGGCACGTAATTCAGTTCCCGTGCTGCATCAAACACCCGCTGGCGCGTTTCTTCGCTGATATTGCTATTGGGTGCGTCATTTAGCACGAACGAGACGGTGGTCTGCGAGACACCCGCCCGTTCAGCGACTTGCTTGCTGGTTACACGACGCAATTTCATAAAACAAACAATCCAGAAAAGAAACTAATACGCATTACTAAAACGTATTAGTACGATAACGCTGATTTGGGGTTCTGTCAAGAGATTGCTAGAATCGTTTTGTTTTTCACAAACGGGGTGTTTTTTCGCCCCCTCCCTCCCCACGAAAGGTGGCACACATGGTCACGCCCGTTCCGGTTTACAACGCCCAGCAGTTCGATATGGCCTCCAGCGCGGTTGGCGACACCTTCAAGATTTACGTGCGCCTGCCCGAAGGCTATACCACCGAAGGCAACCGTTATCCGGTTCTGCTGGCGCTGGATGGCGATGGCGCATTCGGGCTGATGGCGGATACGCTCAGCCTACTCGAACTGGAACAGCGCATCCCACCGACCATTCTGGTATCTCCCGCCTACGGAATCCCAGTCATAGACGAACGCAATCCGCGATCCCGCGATTACGTCCCCACTGAAGCCGACGATCCAATGCCAACGCCCACTGGAGCAACACGACGACTCGGCGGTGGTGCAGCGAATTTCCTGCGCTTCCTGCGCGAAGAATTGCTGCCGCGCATTGATGCGGAGTTCCATACCGACCCGCAGCGGCGCACCTTCGTGGGCATTTCCTTCGGTGGCCTGTTCGGTACACACACCCTATTCCACCAACCGGACACCTTCTCGCGTTACATCATCGCCAGCCCGTCGCTGTGGTGGGATCAGCGCCATGCCTTCAGCTACTTAGAAACGTACCGTGCCGACGATCTGCCCGCCCGCGTGTTCTTCACTGTCGGGCGGGAAGAATGCGGCGAACCGATCAACATGGTTGCCGACCTGCGCGACTTCGTGGCGGGGCTGCAAAAACGTGCCTTCCCCGGTTTGCAGATGAAGCATGTAGAATCGTTCGGCGGGCATGTGTCCAGCCAACCGGGGGCAATCGTGCAAGGATTGATCTACCTATTCGAGGGGTGGCAGCAGCCCGTTTAAGCTGTATCGCCGCTGGCAGCGGTCAGCAGCACCCACCACAACAACTGGAGCGGGAACAGCGTCCAGATATAGTGATCAAATTGGCCGATCGTCAGCAGCGCCAGCGCACCCGCCAGCAGCGCGGCACGCAGCAACGCCTGCTCCGGCGGCGCACGCCGGATCGCCCGCAGCGCCGCCTCCACGCTCAACGCCAGCGCCGCACTCAGCAGCAGCAGACCCACCGCGCCTAACTCCGCCCACGCGCTGATGAGGACATGGTGTACCGGCTGCCCTTTCAAGTCGAAGGTGGTCTTGGCAAGGACTGCCGCCGCCACCCACGGGAAGTTGCCAATGCCCACGCCGACCAGCGGCGATTGCTGAATCGAATCGAATGCGATCTGCTCATACACCGCCCGGTCTGATGTGGAACGCTGCTCCACCGACTCCGCCCCTACCCCTGCCCGCGCCGCCAGAAATGGACGATATAGCAACAGGAACAACCCGCCCGCCACCACCATCACGCCCAGCAGCAACAGGCCGCGCAACCGCACTGCGCTCCACCAACCATGCCGCGCCGGAAATAAACGCCATGCGAACGGCAGCAGAAGGCTCAATCCCACCGCCAGCCCGATCCATGCCCCGCGTGAGAAGGTGAGGAACAGCGCCCACAGCCCGCCCCCGACCACCACCGCGCCGAAAGCCAGCCCCCCCCAGCGGGATTGCGCCAGCGTCCAGACCAGCGCAACCAGCAGCGCAACCACTAGAAACCCCGCGAGGATATTGGGATGCGGCAACAGCCCATACGGACGCAACCAGCGCACAGTGCCGGATTGCACAATCGCCGTGCCGCTTTTGAGGGGATTCAGCCGGAACTCGCCTAGCACGTCCAACCCGACCTCATGCTGCAATGCGGTTTGCAGGCCGGCAAGTAAGCTGTTCCACACCAGCCCCACCACCAGCGCGATGACAAGGGTACGGCGCGGCGGCGCAGCGCAGTTCAGCACCAGCGCGAAAGCTGCCGCCAGCGCCAGCGCCAGCGCCGCAGCAGGCGTGACCGCCGGACGGAACTCACGGGTGTATGCCCATGCCCACGATGCCCCCGCCCACAGCACCAGCGCCAGCAACGCCAGCGCCCACCCCCGCCGCAGCGAGTCGTGCCACAACGCCCGCAGACCGGGCAATCCCGCTGCCGCCCACGCCCCCACTGCCGTCAACGCAGGCCAGAACACCCAGAATCCGGCGCTGTACAGCAGCGAATAGGGCGCAAATCCATCGAAACGGAGCCATGTGGGGATCAGCAGCAGCGTGAGCCAGATGCTGATGTGCATCACCCGCTGCCGTTTGTTCAGTCCTGTCCAGAAAGTCATCATCAGCAAGTCCCGCCATCTGGCGTATAGCCGCTACTCCGGCGGAGTTATACACTGAAACCGGATGATTTGAGAAGCACTTGCGGCTAAACGTGAGGATTGACCGACTCGCATCGTCTAAGCACTGATGCCGCTGACTTGATAAATGAGGTATGCCCCATGACGACCACGCAAATTGACCTGCCGATTACCGGCATGACCTGCGCCAACTGCGCCCGCACCGTCGAGCGCACGCTGACCAAAACCCCCGGCATCGAGATGGCGAACGTCAATTTCGCCACCGAACGCGCCACCGTGACCTTCGACCCAGCGCAAACAGCGGTCACAACCCTGATCGAGCGCGTGGAGAAGGCTGGCTACGGCGTGGCGCAGGCTTCCATCGAACTACCGATCACAGGCATGACCTGTGCCAGTTGCGTCCGCAACGTGGAACGCGCTGTGGGCAAGCAGGCAGGCGTGCTGTCGGTCAACGTGAATCTGGCGAACGAGAAGGCCACCGTCACCTATTTACCCGGCAGCGTGCGCCGCAACGATATCGTGAAGGCCGTCGAGAACGCGGGTTATGGCGTGCTGGACTTGTCCAACGCTGCCGCGCCGGAAGATGCCGAACGACAGGCGCGGCAGGCCGAAATTGACCGCCAGCGCCGCTTGATTCAGATCGGGGCGCTATTCACCGTGCCGCTGTTCGTCATCAGCATGGCGCGTGATCTGGTCATGGCGAGCCAGTCGGGCAGCATGGCGATGGAGGGCATGGGGGCGATGAGCGCCAGCAGCGTGAATCCGGCGCTGGCATGGCTGCTATGGAACGGTTGGCCGTTTGTGTTCGGCTTGCTGGCGACCCCCGTTCAGATCATCGTGGGGCGGCAGTACATCGTGGGTGCGTACAAAGCCGCCCGCAACCGCACCAGCAACATGGACACGCTGATCGCACTCGGTTCGCTGGCCGCCTACATCTATAGTCTGGTGGTGCTGGTCGGCATCCTCGCGGGCGCTTCGGACAGCATCGGCGGACATGTGTATTTTGAAACCGCAGCAGTCATTCTAGTGCTCATCACCTTCGGCAAGTATCTGGAAGCCCGCGCCAAAGGCCGCACCAGTGAGGCAATCAAGGCGCTGATGAACCTCGCGCCCAAAACCGCCACCCTGCTCCGCGACGGGGAAGAAGTGACCGTCAATGTGGATGATGTGATGGGCGGTGATGTGCTGGTGGTGCGCCCCGGCGAACGCATTCCGGTGGATGGCGTGGTGATCGAAGGGCGCTCGGCAGTGGACGAGTCTATGCTGACGGGCGAAAGCCTGCCCGTCAACAAGAGTACGGGCAGCAACGTGATCGGTGCAACGGTCAACAAGCAGGGACGGCTGGTGATGGAAGCCACGCACGTCGGTTCGCAGACCGCGCTGGCGCAGATCATCCGGTTGGTCGAACAGGCACAGGGGTCGAAAGCGCCCATTCAGCGCGTGGCCGATCAGGTGTCCAGCGTGTTCGTGCCAGCGGTGCTGATTCTGGCAACGCTCACCTTCCTCGGCTGGATGGTGATCGGACAGGTGGACTTCACCACCGCAATGGTACACGCCGTCGCGGTGCTGGTGATCGCCTGCCCGTGCGCCTTAGGGCTGGCAACGCCCACCGCCATCATGGTCGGCACGGGTCGCGGCGCGGAAATGGGCATCCTGTTCAAGAACAGCGAGGCGCTGGAGAGCGCCCAACGCTTGCAGGTGGTTGCGATGGACAAGACCGGCACGATCACACTGGGCGAGCCTTCGGTGACGGACATCCTGCCGCTGAACGGCTTCAG
>CAIVEA010000257.1 GCA_903904765.1 uncultured Chloroflexota bacterium | reverse complement strand
CCATTCGTATTATCTGCGCCCGTTTATGCACAAAGTCACGCCCAACTACCCGCCTATTCACATGCCGCCTCCCGATGCGGAACGGGTGAAGCAGTTGCGGGCGGAGTGGTCGAAGGATGGTGGGCCGATCATCGGTTTTTCGGGGCGGTTCGTGCAGGAAAAGCGGCCTGATGTCCTCATCCGGGCGCTGGAAGTGGTCAACCAGCACTATCCGAACGCTCGCGTGGTCTTTTGCGGCGAGTATGATATTGCGTATGAGGATACGTGGGAACGCCATCAAGCATTGGTTAACCAGTACCGCGATCAGTTAATCTTTCTGGGGTTGAAGGATGATATGCAGTTCATGGCGGATTTTTACGCCGCCTGTGATGTGCTAGCGCTGACCAGCGATACCGAGTGCTTCGCGCTGGTGCAGGTGGAAGCTATGCTCAGTGGCACGCCGGTGGTGATGACCGATACCCCCGGCGGGCGTGTCCCCGTGAGCGTGACCGGCATGGGCAAGCTCTCGAAGGCCGGGAATTGGCGTTCGGTGGGCGAGGCGTTGGTGGAGGTGATTCGCCAGCGCGAGCAGTATGTGAAACCGCGTTCGATGATCGAGTCGGTTTTTTCGTTCCAGCAAACGGTGGACGTGTACGAGCGCCTGTTCACCGAACATGCCCGAAGGTGAGATGCAGCCTGATGGTTGATCTACAGACGATTGAACACATGACGCGCAACGAGGCGGATATGGCCTTCAAGAAGCGCGTCCGCACCATTTTCGAGTGGGTGCAACCCACCGACTCGATGACCGTTCTGGATTGCGCCTGCGGACGCGGGTTCTATCTGAACATGTTCCGCTACGTCAGCGGGTGTAAGCTGGTCGGCCTCGAACTGGATACCGAGATCATCCGCAAGGCGCAGCGCAACGTCGGTCATTTGCCCGACCTGCTGCTGACGAACGCCAACATCTACCGCCTGCCTTACCCCGATGACACTTTCGATGCGGTGATCCTCTCCGAAATTCTGGAGCATATTGACCACGATGTGGATGGTCTGCGTGAAGTGCGGCGCGTCCTCAAGCCGGGCGGGGTGATTGCCATCACCGTCCCCAACGCCAATTACCCGTTCTGGTGGGATCCGATCAACAGGACGCTAGAAAACGTGTTTGGCACGCACATCCAGAACGGCCCGTTAGCCGGCATCTGGGCGAACCATGTGCGCCTGTACACGCGGGAGCAACTGCGCGAGTCGGTGCTGGCCGCCGGACTGGTGATTGACGAGGAACGGGCATTCACGCACCACAGCTTCCCCTTCATTCACAATCTGGTGTACGGGCTGGGCAAGCCGCTGCTCGAATCTGGCGTGCTGCCGCAGTCAATGGCGAACGCGGCTGACCGTACCGCGTTTGACCGCAACGATGGCAGCTTGCTCAACCCGATCAATCTGGCGTTGAAGATTTTGAATTTCTTTGACCGTCCCAACACCATGAGCGAACCGCCGGGACGGTCTACTGTGAACCTGTGCATCAAAGCGCGTAAAGCCTGAGGCTGACCCATGCAGATTGATGACCACGACCCTTTGCTGGAGTCTTCACCCGCTGAACCTGCTGAATCCGCGCCGGAGGCTGTTCCCGCGCCTGCTGTGGTGGAACGTCCGGTGGACGAACTGACGCTGGCGGAACTGCTCGGTTGGGGGCTGCATGCGCCGCGTGCGGCGTGGGCTGCGCTCAAGCAGGTGATCTGGTCGTCCACTTCGTCCGTGCCATCGGCGGCTATTCCGCAATCGCGCCGCCTGCCGTTGAATGCGATGGGAGCGGTGCATCTGCCCGCGCTCAGTTTCGCGCCACACAGCCGCCGCGAAGCCGAAGTGCTGGCGCTGCGGGTGGTGGCGTTCGTGATCGCGTTATATGGCAGTGGCATCATGGCGGCAGAGCGCACCGAAGAAACCGGTCTGACGGGCGGATTGCCTTTCTTTGTGATCGCGTTCGTCGTGTGGCTGCTGGCTGAACTGTACGGCGCGTGGCCTGAACTGCGCGGGCGTTTGTCGCCGCAAGGGGCTGCGCCGCCTGTGGTGGATGACGCGATTCTTGAACCCGCGTATGATTTGAATCTGCTCTGGCGGGTGGGGCTGGCAGTCTGTGGACTTGCATTGAGCGTCCTCACACTGGCCTTTACGGTGGGCAACCATTTCCGCCTCGAAGGGGTGCTGACGTGGGGGCTGAGTATCGGCTTCTGGGTGGCGGCGGTTGCGCCTGCCAGTTGGGGGCGGGCGGCGGTGTGGGGCTGGTTGCGCGGGAGTCTGGCGACATGGCGCGAACACTTGCCGGGGCGCTGGACGCTGCTGGCACTGCTGCTGATTATGACGATGGCGGTAGTGTTCCGGTTGACGGATTTACAGACCGTCCCTTCGGAGATGACCAGCGACCATGTGGAAAAGATTCTGGACGCGCAAAACGTCCTGAACGGAACTACGCAGGTATTCTTCCCTAACAACGGCGGACGTGAGCCGACCCAGTTCTATTTGATGGCGCTGCTCTCGCAGATTCCGGGCTTGGGGCTGAATTTCTTCACGCTCAAGCTGCTGACGGTAATCGAAGGACTCATCACCATCCCCATCCTGTGGTGGATGGGGCGCGTGATGATCGGCGACGAGGAGCCGGAACTGGCAAACGCGGTGGGCTTACTCCTCGCGGCGCTGGTTGCGGCCAGTTACTGGCATGTCATGCTCAGCCGTCTGGGGCTGCGGATTATCCTGACGGTGTTGTATACCGGCCTGCTGGTGATCTTTTTCAGTCGCGGATTGCGGAAGGGCGAACGCGGCGATTTCATCAAGACCGGGCTGGCGCTCGGCTTCGGGCTGTATGCGTATCAGGCCGTGCGAATGCTCCCTGTGGTCATCATCGCAGGCGTGGGGATGTCGCTGGTGTGGGGCTGGGCGCGGGTGCTGCTGCGGCGTGGGTCTGCCCATACGCTGCGGACGCTGGTGAACGCCGTCACGCTAGTGCTGGTGGCGGGCGTGGTGTTCGTGCCGCTGCTCGGCTTCTCCATGCAGTACCCCGAAGACTTCTGGCGGCGCACCTCCGGGCGATTGCTGGGGGACGATGTGGTGGAAACCACCAACGATCAGGGCGAGATCGTGCAGCGGAATGCTACGATTCAGGAACGACTGGATGCCTTCCAGCAGAATATGCCCATCCTGATGAGTAACCTGCGGAACGCGCTCCTGATGTACAACTGGAAGGGGGATGTGGCATGGATTACCGCCGCCCCCAACCGTCCCACGATGGATATTTTCACCGGGTCGCTGCTGATAATCGGCTTGGCGGCGTGGTTGGTTCGGATGGTGCGGCGGCGAGGCGACGTGGCGACATGGCTGATGCCGCCCATGCTGTTCATCATGCTGCTGCCTTCGGCGCTGTCTATCGCTTACCCGATAGAGAACCCCAGCGCCACTCGCACCAGCGGTACGCTGCCCGAAGCCTATCTGTTCGCCGCGCTGCCGCTGGCGCTGACCACGCTGCAATTGCGCCGACTGATCGCGGGGCGGGGCGGGCAGGTGGTGGCGGTGGGCTTTGCGGGTGTGGTGGTACTGGCGGCCTACGGCGCAAACTGGAAGACCTATTTCGTGGATTTCGCCACGACCTACATGGAATCTTCCCCCGCGCCTTATACCGAGGCGGGGCGTTTCTTGCGCGGCTTTGCCGAAAGCGGCGGCTCATTCGGGAATGCTTTCATGATCGCCTACCCCTACT
>CAIVEA010000256.1 GCA_903904765.1 uncultured Chloroflexota bacterium | reverse complement strand
AGTAATCCACACTCCCACCGGGAACCTCGATTTCGGATACGCGATGGAGTTCGTTCCCGGGTTCGTGAAGCGTCAACAAATGCAGGCAATCCAGAAAAATCTGACCGTGGTCTAAAAAGCGGTGCGGACAAACGATCACGTTTCGGGGCTGTTGAATGCCATGCTGAACTGCACAGGTTCCAATGGAGATGTCGGGCTGGCTCTTGCGTACCTTCACGCATTTTCGGTCAAGATACGCACAGGATTGTGCAGCTAATAACCCTTGCCAATCCACATCCTCGCGCAGGGTGGATACCGAAAATAGCTCAATAATCGGCGTGGTCATAAGAGGAAATTACACCGTTGTTTAGCGTAGCCAATATACTGTGCGGACAAATCAATTCCGATAGATTTGCGCCCCATCTGCATAGCAACTAGATTGGTCGTGCCTGTGCCACAAAAGGGGTCAATCGCCAAACCCGCTTCCGGGCAAGTCGCCAGCAGCGGAATACGGCACAAATCCTGCGGATAGGCAGCATAATGCTCGGCGCGGTTCATGCTGTCTTCGGGGATAATATCCCACACATCTCCGGGCTTGCTGCCATCAGGATGATACTGCAAAAAGTAGAACCCTTTTTGAGAGAGTTCCTTCGCCCTGCCCGATACGCTCATCGAGTCCGAATGGGTGATGCGCTGCTGTTTACGAATGACCATCCGAAAATCCGAAATTTCGCCCCGCCCGATGCGCTGAAGCATTCCATCCAACGCCTGAAATGCATTTTGTTTTTCGTCTGCATTCAATGCCGTCGAAAGCTCGATCTGGCGCTTATAGCGCACCCCCGTGACCCCCGTCGCCGATACAATAGCACCGTTCTTGACACGCGATTCTCCGGGCTTGGAGCGTATCGCGTCCACATCATAATAAAACCCCTGATTTTGCTGTATAAAATGGAACACATATTCATGCGTATTGCGGAGTTTGTCTTTGGCGTTGTCTGGCCCCTTGAGCTTGTTCCAGATCACATCATTCCGCAGTATCCAGCCCTGTTGATCTATCAAAGCCAATACGATGCGCCACGGGATGCCCACCAACCCTTTATCCACATAGGTATCGCCAATATTCAGCCAAAATGAGCCAGTAGGTTTGAGGACGCGCTTTAACTGGGCGAAAATCGCAAGCAAATTCTGTAGATAGGCCTCAAATGTATCTTCCTGCCCGATGCCGCCATTTTGGTAATCCCGCTTGCGCCAGTAGGGCGGGCTGGTCATGCAAAAATCTATCGAGGCATCGGGTATCGTTTCCAGAATAGACAGCGATTCGCCACAAATGAACAGGGGGCGGCAGTCGGTAGATAGGCGATACTGTTCAAATTCCGCAGTTAGCGTGTTTAGAGCATCATTCATACCCAAAACGTCCTGATTCTCGTATCCGAACCCTCATTATAGACAGGATTTGATCTCTTTCTGTGAAAGAGATTGAGAATGCTGCGGAGGCTTCACCCCAGTGTAGGTGCGCCAGACGGCCTTCATTCGCCGATTACGCGCACATCGTCCAACTGGAGGAGCGTTCCCGGTGCGATGCTGAACGAGAGCCTCCCCGCCAGATGATACGAATGGGTAGCCGATAGCAGCAACCGATCATTCATGAACATGTCTATTTTGTTGCCCACCGCCCGTAGTCGTATGTTCACCCACTGGTTCACTACCAGACCAACCGTTTTCGTCCCCAGATCGTTAAACGTTCCGTTGACCGTCGCCAACAGCCCCAGTGTGGCGCTTTCCACATCCAAGCCGCCGCTGTATGACCCTTCAGGATTCGTCCGTATGTTGACAAACAAATCGGTGTAGCTGGGCGTGCTGCGTAAAATACGTACCCGTACTTCAACGGTATAATCGGCCTGAACAGGCTGGTTCATCTGCAAAATGACATAAGAATCTGTCTTGTTCTCCAGTTGGAGAACATGTTGATCCTCGTCCTGAACAATCTGGCCTATCCTCGAAGCCTTGTCCCACTGGCTTAACGTGCCGGACTCAAAATCATCCGCGTACAGGGTATTTGGCACTACCGTTAGCATAACCGTTGGGACAGGTCTGCTTGCGAACAGCACAGGGCCACCCACCCAAACGAGCGCCACCGCGCCCATCACGATCAAGATCATGGCTAACCCGCTGAATAAGGGGTCAATCCGTCGTCGCTTGGCGTTCCGGTTATTCTGGTCTTTCTGCTCCTGTGTGAACGTATCCTCTCGCAGAACCGCGTTCAACACGGTTCGGAAAGTCTTCTGGTAGGCCGGGT
>CAIVEA010000255.1 GCA_903904765.1 uncultured Chloroflexota bacterium | reverse complement strand
GATGACGCGCCCTATACCCGCACCCTGCGCGAATGGGATCGGGCGAACGGCACATGGATTGAGCGCCAGATGACCGATGCCCCCTTCACGGCGGGCGATCAAGTCATCGCACTGGTCAACAGCATGGGCGGCACACCTATCTCGGAACTGTACGCCGTCTACCGCAAGCTGCTGAGCCTGTGCGAAGCGCGGGGCATCACCATCGCCCGCCGTTTGATCGGCCCGTACATCACCTCCCTCGAAATGCAGGGCTTTTCCATCACGCTCGTCAAAGCGGACGCGGAAATTCTGCACCTGTGGGATGCGCCCGTCCTCACGCCAGCCCTGCGCTGGGGGATGTGAGGCCGCACCATGACCGCTGTCATCACGAAAGCACACCTCGTCGCGTGGCTGGAACGCAGCGCCGCGCTGCTAGAGGAACAAAAAGCCTACCTGACCGACCTTGATGCCGCGATTGGTGATGCCGATCACGGTTTGAACATGGCACGCGGGTTTGCGAAAGTGCTGGAAAAGCTGCCTGCCGCCGCCAACGCACCCATCAATAGCCTGCTGAACACCGTCGGCATGGCGCTCATCTCCAGCGTGGGCGGAGCCAGCGGCCCGTTGTACGGCACATTCTTCATGAAGGCCGGCAGCGTCGTCCCCAACAAGCAGGAACTGACTGCCGAAGATGTGTTGCGGATGCTGGAAGCCGGCATAGAAGGAATCATCCAGCGCGGGCGGGCGGAAGCGGGCGACAAGACCATGCTGGATACGCTCATTCCGGCAGCGCAGGCCGTCAAGCACAGCCTCGAAAATGGGGGCGATCTGACAGCGGTACTCGATGCAGCAGCATCAGCGGCAAGTGATGGCCTACAGGCCACCATCCCCATGATCGCCCGCAAAGGCCGCGCCAGCTATCTCGGCGAACGCAGCATCGGCCACCCCGATCCCGGCGCGACCTCCGCCACCTACCTGCTAACGATGCTGCGCGATGTGGTGAAAGCCTGACGGGGGTACAATGATCGCCCTAGTTCTCGTCTCGCACAGCGCCAAACTTGCGGAAGGGGTGCGTGACCTCGCCCAACAGATGACGCAGGGGCGCGTCCCGATTGCCGTTGCCGGTGGAATCGATGACGAACAAAACCCTATCGGCACTGACCCGATCAAAATCATGGAGGCCATCACCGAAGTCTACTCACCGGACGGTGTGATCGTCCTGATGGACATCGGCAGCGCCCTCATGAGCGCGGAAACAGCCTTCGACCTGCTCGACCCCGACTGGCGCGAACATCTGCACCTGTGCGCCGCCCCCTTCGTGGAAGGCGCGGTCATCGCGGCAGTGCAGGCCGGACTCGGCAGCAGCGTCGCGCAGGTAATGGAAGCCGCACAAGGGGCGCTGGCCGCCAAGCAGCAATACCTCGGCGTGGCAACACCCGCCCCTGTAGCGCCCAGCGCGCCGCCCGCAACCGCGCACAGCCTGACCATCGCCCTCCCCAACCGCCTCGGCATACACGCCCGCCCTGCCGCCCGCATCGTCGGCCTCGCGGGGAAGCACAACGCCCGCCTCAGCCTCCGCAAAGGCGCACAAACCGTTGATGGGCGCAACATCACACAGGTCATGCTGCTGGATGCGCGTCAGGGCGATACCATCGAATTTCTTGCCGATGGCGCAGAAGCGGCGGCGCTGCTGGCAGACGTACAGGCGCTCGTCAATGACAACCTCGGCGATGACGATCTGCCTGCGCCGGAGCATTCCGCGCCGCAAGCCGCCCCGCAGTCCGATGCGGTGCTGCAAGGCATCCCCGCTGCGAACGGACTGGCGCTAGGGCGTGTGGTATTGCTCGAAGATCAACCGCTGCTGATCGAGGCGCAAACCGCCCGCCCCCCCGCTGAAGAAATCGCCTACTTCCACGCCGCGCAAATGCGGACAGCGGAACATCTGCACCAACTGGCGACTCATTCCAGTGGCGCACAGGCTGGCATCTTTGAGGCGCATCGGCTGATCGCGCAGGACACCGACCTGACCGTTGCCACCGAACGCGCCATCCTTGACCGATCGCAGTCGGCAGCGGCGGCAGGGTGGGCGGCCAAACAGGATATGACGGAGCGTTACCGCCAGTCAGACAGCGCCTATCTGCAAGGCCGCGCCGCCGATGTGCTGGATGTCGGGCAGCAGGTGCTGGCTGAACTCGCCCCCGGCAGCATTCGCCAACTGGCGCTCCACGAACCTGCCATCCTCGCTGCCGCCGACCTCGCGCCTTCGGAACTGGCACGGTTGGATGCTTCACACTTGCTCGGCCTGCTCACGCGCTACGGCGGCGCAGCCTCGCACACCGCGATTCTGGCGCGGAGCATGGGGCTTCCGGCGGTGGTCGGCTTGGGAGATGCCTATACCGGCCTCGCCTCCGGTCAGAAAATCGCGCTGGATGGTGAACGCGGCTGGGTCTACCCGCACCCGGACGAAACACAGCGCAGCGCCATCCAGACCGCGATGGAACGTCAGCGGACAGACCGCGCCGCGCTGCTCACCCGCAGCCGCCTACACGCCCTCACGCCGGATGGTCGTCGCATTGAAGTTGCCGCGAACGTGGGCGGCCCAAGCGACGCGGCGCGGGTGCTGGAACAGGGCGCAGAAGGTGTGGGCGTGCTGCGGACGGAATTGTTGTTCATGGGGCGCTCCACCATGCCGGACGAGGAAGTGCAATACACGGCTTATTGTGCTGTCGCGCAAGCGTTACAAGGGCATCCGGTCATCATCCGCACGCTGGATGTGGGTGGGGACAAGCACATCCCCTACATCCCCATCCCGCCGGAGGATAACCCGTTCCTCGGCTATCGTGGCATCCGCTGCTGGCTGGATGACCTGCTGCTGTCGCGGACGCAGTTGCGTGCCATCTGCCGCGCCAGCGCCAACCACCCGATCAAGATCATGTTCCCGATGGTCAGCACCGTCGAGGAAGTCGAAATGCTCCAGCAGCGACTACAGCAAACCTACGCCGAACTGGAACACGACGGCCTGCCCTATAACCCGCGCATGGAAGTCGGCATCATGATCGAAGTGCCGTCAGCAGTCTTTTCCGCCGCACAACTGGCGGAACAGGTGGATTTCTTCAGCATCGGCACCAACGACCTCACCCAATACCTGCTGGCGGCTGACCGGGGGAACGCCCGCGTCACACCGCTGGCGACGGCCTTCCAGCCCGCCTTGTTACGCGCCATTCAGCAGGTGGTGAAGGCCGCCCACGCGCAGCGCCGCTGGGTGGGTGTGTGCGGCGAAATGGCCGGCAACCCGCTGCTGACCGAAGTGCTGATCGGGCTGGACGTGGACGAACTGAGCATGAACGCCCCGTCCATCGCCCGCGTCAAGCACATCATTCGCCACACGCGCTATGCGGACGCGCAAGCCACCGCCACCGCTGTCCTGCGGTTGCCCAACGCCCGCCAGATAGAAGGTTTCCTGCGCGAACGCGCCGGGACGGGCGCATAGCGAAACAACAATTTTTGCGGACACGGTGCAGGTCGTGTCCGCTTACCCCTCAATTCGTACAATGGTACAAAGGTGACGGTTTCGCACATCTGCGTTACCCTATAAGCATGCTTATCGGAAAGGTCGTGAGTACATCAACGACAACAGGACATTCGGATGATTCAACTGATTGTGGATTTCAACCCGCGCACTGAATTCTGGTACTTTATTGTGACGCAAGATGAACGGGTCGTCTGCTTCCGTCCCAGCTTTTTCACCCGTGAGGATGCCGAACTCGCAGGCAAGCGTTGGATTAGCGTCCGCCTCGAAAACACCCCACCGCCACCCGCACCAACCGTTACGGATGAGGACGACACGGAGTAACGCACATTTCGTAGGCTTAAAAAACCTTTTTCGGGGTCATCTATGCCCCATTGAACATGCCACTGACAAGATATAAGAACATCTTGGAATCACAATGTTGTTACATTGATCACTGACTTGGCTATAAGATACATAATCTGATTCGCTTGGTTTTGAAGGCTTTGAAGGTCGTCTTCCGGTAATTCTGTCTATGATAAATGCATCCCCATTTCG
>CAIVEA010000254.1 GCA_903904765.1 uncultured Chloroflexota bacterium | reverse complement strand
TTCAGGCCGCAGCCGAACATTCCAAGCAGGCCGCCGAGGGGGGCGCTCATGGCTGATCCAATCATTCAAGGTATTTTTAGCGCGGCGTTCATCGCGTCCATCCTGCGCGTGGCCACACCAATTCTGCTGCCGTCGCTCGGTGCGCTCATCTCCGACCGGGCGGGCGTGATTAACATCGGTCTGGAAGGCATGATGCTCGGCTCGGCCTTCACGGGCGTGATCGTCAGCGCCTACTCGCAAACATGGTTTGGCGCAGAGATGGGACTGGTAATCGGCCCGTGGTTAGGGCTGGTATCCGGCGTGTTCGTGGCGATCATGCTGGCGCTGATGCTCGGCTTCTTCCATCTGAAGTTGAACGCTAACTTGGTTCTGTCCGGCGTGGCGATAAACTTCCTCGGTTCTGCCGCCACCGTCGCGATCATGTTCGAGTTGACAGGTGATCGTGGCAATACCAGCACCCTCGCCAGCTTGCAAATCCCGTTCATCCAACTGCCGGAGTTCATCAAGAGCATTCCGGTGGTGGGCGGGTTCTTCTTCGATGTGTTCGACAACCAGAGCATCATGACATGGGTCGCCTTCATCGCGGTGGCGCTGGTGTGGTTCATGCTGTATCGCACGCCCTTCGGGATGCACCTGCGCGCCTCCGGCGAGAATCCCTCGGCGGCGCAGTCGGTGGGTATTCCGGTGCAGCGCACACGCTTCATCGCTCTCATCCTCAGCGGCTTGTTCGCGGGGTTGGGCGGCATCCACATGAGCATGGGCTACCTATCGCTGTTCCAGCGTGATATGACCTCCGGGCGCGGTTTCATCGCGCTGGCGACACCGCTGCTGGGTGGCAATACGCCCGTCGGCACAATGGTCGCTTCGATGGTGTTCGGTTTCTTTGATGCGCTTTCCAACCGCATCGGGTCGCTGCAAATCCCGTCCATGCTGCCGCTGATGGTCCCCAACGTGGCGACCGTCATGGCGCTGGTGATCTACGCGCTGCAAACACGCCAGTCGCAGCGGGTGAAAGCCATGCGTACCACTTCGACGGGTGACTTTAACAGCGCGTACTGGACGGCTGTCCAGCGCTTGAGCCTGCTGCATGTGGTCATGGCGATGTTGGCTGTCATCGGCGTGATTATCGCCGTCAGCCTGTTCCTCGCCCCCAACGGCTTCGGCGGCTACGATGTGGCCTATCCAATGGGGCTGCTGATCGCGGTTGTTTCCATCGCCCTGATCGCCGCCAACATCCCCTTCCTGACGCGGGTGGAGCGCATTTCCGCGCAAATCCGCTTCAGCGGCCTCGTGTCGGTGATCGCGCTGGGCGTGTATCTAGGTCTGTTCTTCTCGCTGCTCATGCAGCCCTCGGCGGCCTTCCCGCTGGCGGTGGTGCTAGGATTGGCAATCTGGGCGGCGATGGGCGGTTGGCGGCTGTTCGGCATGTCGCGGCAACCCGCCTGAGCCTGTGTGCCTTAGCAGGGGCATGTTCACACATGCCCCTGTTTCCCCCCATATCATATCTACTCTGGAGTCTTCATCGTGACGCTCAAAGACAAAATCCTCGGCGGCCTGTACGGGCAAGCATTAGGTGATGCATGGGGTATGCCCGCCTACTTCCACCCCGATCAGACGTGGAAAGCCTTCGGCTGGATCACCAGTTTCCTGCCCGCCCCCAACGATCATGAAGTGCATACCGGCCTGCCCGCCGCCCGCATCACCGACGATTCGGAGCAGGCGTTCTCGCTGGCACGGGAGTATATCGCGGCGGGCGGTGTCACCCTGCCGGCCACCATCAAGGGCATTGTGGACTGGTATGACCGCACTGGCGGCGACTCGTCCAAGTATGTCGGCCCCAGCACCCGGCGCGGCGTGCAGGCGCTCAAACGCGGGGACGACCCGTATCTGACCGGACGCTTGGGCGACACCAACGGCGCAGCCATGCGCGTTTCGCCTGTCGGCCTGCTGTACCCGAACAATCCGATTGGCGCGGTCGATGCCGCTGCCATTTCCTGCGTCCCCACCCATAACACCAGCGTCGCCATCTCCGGCGCGGGCGCGGTGGCTGCTGCGATTGCCGTCGCCACCCGCGAGGATGCCACGCTGGATGCGATCATCGCGGCGGGCATGCTGGGCGCGGAACTGGGACGGCAGAAGGCGCATTACTGGCTGGGGCCGTCCGTCACCCGCCGCATCGAGATGGCGGTGGCAATTGCCCGCAAAGGCAGCGAACCGCTGGCGCGTCTGCGCGAGATGTTCGATGTGGTCGGCACGTCGCTCTCGATTGTGGAGACGGTGGGCGCGGCTTTCGGCGTGCTGGTCATGGCGGAAGGCGACCCCAAGCAGACCGCGATCTACGCCGCCAACCTCTCCGGCGACGCAGATACGGTCGGCGCGATTGCCTGCGCGATTGCTGGAACATATCGCGGCATCGGCGCGTTTGACCCCGCGATCATCGAGCAGTTGAAC
>CAIVEA010000253.1 GCA_903904765.1 uncultured Chloroflexota bacterium | reverse complement strand
TTGGTGGTGCAGGAAGCGTTCGAGATGATGTTGTGCTTTTCAGGGTCGTAATTGCCTTCGTTCACACCGAGGCAAATGGTGATGTCTTCATTCTTGGCGGGAGCCGAGATGATGACCTTTTTCGCACCAGCGGCCAGATGCTTGGCGGCTTTGTCTCTGTCGGTGAAGATACCCGTGCTTTCGATCACGATGTCTACGCCGAGCTTACCCCAACCGAGGTTGGCGGGGTCTCTCTCTGCCATCGCCTTGATTTCGTCACCGTCTACGATCAGGCTGGTGTCGGTCACTTCGACCTTGCCGGGATAGCGACCATAGTTGGTGTCGTAGCGGAACAGGTGTGCCATCGTTTGCAGATCACCGAGATCGTTAAAGGCCACCACATCAATCTCATTCGGGTAACGTTCGCGTATGGCGCGCAGAACCTGACGACCAATGCGACCAAACCCGTTGATACCTACTTTTATTGCCATGTCAGCATCTCCTTAGATGTCATTTGCCGGATCCAATTAACAGGCAAACCACGCAATAAGCCGTACTTGTTTCAAATTTCGGTGAGTGCAGAATGCACCCGGTTGCCCAGCCGTTCTTCTTCGCCTAATTTGAGAATAGCTTGAACCAGTTTTTGCGGATCGTGCCTCCAAGGGCGCTCGTTATCGGTGAGATCGGTGTAGCGCAGTTCGTACCGCTGCGTAATCTCGTGATGCTCCGGCGCTGGCAACACGTAGCATGTATTCGCGCCTGCATTTTCTCTTGGATATGCATTATTTGCCAGAATCAGATTGAAAACTCCGCGACCAATATGGCGTTCCAGTACCATGACGTGTTCCGCTACGCCGAAACCTTCGGTTTCGCCGGGTTGAGTGGCGACGTTGCAGACGTAAATGATATGCCCACTGGTCGCCCGCAGCGCTTCCGCAATGCCTTTTACGAGCAGGTTGGGCAGGATGCTGGTGAACAGGCTACCCGGCCCGATGACGATCAAATCCGCATCCAGTATGGCCTGTACGCTTTCACTGTACGGGGTGACATCGGCAGGTTCTAAGCGCATGTGTTCGATCTGCCCGCCTGCGTTGGTGATTCCGGATTCGCCCTGAATGGTGATGGAACGAGTTCCGTTATCCAGACGGACATCGGCAACGAGGTTCACATCTTCCAGCGTGGCCGGTAAGACTCGGCCCTGAATGTTGAGGACGCGCTCGGTTTCGATCAGGGCGCTTTCGATGCTGCCCGTTACGCCGGCTAGCGCCGTAATGAACAGGTTGCCGAAGGCGTGTCCACCTAACGCGCCGTTTGAGAAGCGATACTGAAACAAGTGCGTCATCAGGCTTTCGTCGTCTGCCAGCGCCGCGATATTGTTCCGCAGATCACCGGGGGGCAGCACACCTAACTCGCGGCGCAACCTGCCGGAACTGCCGCCATCGTCCGCCACCGTGACGACGGCGGTGATGTTGCTGGTGAACTGCTTCATGCCGCGCAGGACGGATGGCAGACCTGTACCGCCGCCGATGGCGACCACTTTCAGCCCTTTCTGGCGCTTGGTGTGGGCATAAACGACATCAATGATGCGGCCTCCCCGACTGCTACGGTAGGGCGCGAGCAAGGTACGCGAAATCCGCAATACACCGACCCCCACACAATCAAAACCGAGCAAAATCATCCCGATGGTGAGTAAGATTTCGCTGAGGGGAGGCAGTCCGGGAATGAGGTGTATTCCAATAACAGCTAGGATGCCAAAAGACAGACTAGCAGCTACGAGCAATACGCCAGCCGTGATGAGAATGAGCCAGCGTTTCACACCAATGCCGGGTGTGAGAAGTTTTGAGAGAGCCTGAAGTTTCCGCATTTAGCCTGCGCCAGAACTCTACCAAGTTGATAGGGTAACACCTCATGAATGGACTGTCAAAGCGCAATACTCATTTGTAAGAGTGTCAAATGTCATTTATACAGGCGGCGGACAATTGCCAGCAGCACCAGCGAGACGAGGATGCTAAACCCGCCGATCAGCAACGCTGCGTCGAACCAGAATTGCTCCGGGAAAAGTCGGATGAGGGTGTCGGAGTACTCAAAGCGCCATGTGCCGTCCGCGAAGAAGGCTTTGTGAAAGGATGTGAAGAAGGTATCCCAACTGACTATCGAAATGATGACGATGGCGGCGATCAGACCAAGGGTGCATAAGGCGCTGCTCTGAAGAACGCCTGTAACGGCGGTGCGGTGGTTGCGCCACAGGATGATGAGGGCGGCAAGCCACAATACGCCTCCGAACAGCCCCACTGTCAACGCGGTTTGGGTGACGGTTTTGACATCGCGCATGTGCTGGAGTTCGCGGACGTTGTACATCTCTGTGCCGTCGGGAAAGCGCAAATCGCCGAGGAAACTAATGTCCGCGCCATTCAGCAGATATTCGACGGCGGTGGGCGCGTAGGTCAGGCGGTCAGTGGTGCTAAATCCGTAGAAATCGGCGGGGAAGTCCGGGCGAGTGTACTCGAATTGCAGGAATAAGGGGGTCATGATGAGGCGCACGGCGATCATGACGATGAGAAATGGGGCGCTGAGGGTCATGAGCGAGCGCAGAATTAGCAGCGCGAATTGATGCGAATGCGAGATAGGATGGGGTGCAGTCATGGTTGGCATTAGTTGGATAGCAGACTGGTCTGGTCGGATAGGAGGAAGTTCACCACCAGCGAGTCCACGAGGGTTTCGACGGGGGCGCGATCATCGGTGAACACAAGGTCGGAAGCATGGACGGGAATTTGCTGCTGGACACCCCACTGGATGGCATCGCGCAGGAGCGATGGTGCATTGGCGGGTAGCACGGCGAGATTGGCGGACAGGTTCGCGTCATCGGTAGGTTGGCTGGTGGCGACGAGAATGGTGTTGAAGGAAAGTGGTACATCCATCGCGTGGACGGAAGGGAATACTTGAAGCAGGGTGGCGGTCAGCGCATCTACCAAGCGCCGATCATTGGGCGTGCGCCCAACGTTGATGGCGACCACTCCCTGTTTAGTCAGATGGGCGCGTAGTTCTTGAAAGAACTCGACGGTGGTGAAGTGCCAAGGGATATAGGGCGGGCGATAGGCATCTACTGCGATGATGTCGTAGGTATGACCTAGCCGGTTGAGTATGAAGCGTCCGTCCTGTGCGTAGACGGTCAGGTTGGGCATAGCGGAGGTGTTCATATCGAAGTATTCCGCGCCTGCTTGAATGATGCCGGGGTCAATCTCAATCCCGTCTATCGGTATTCCTTCGTAGACGGCGGTGTACTGACGGGCGATTGTACCCGCCGCCAGACCGATGATAGCTGCCGATTGAACTTGCGCGGGGGTGAAGGGGGGCACGTTGAAATAGGGTGCAGTGAGGAAGAAGCTCCATGTTCGATGTCCATCGCCGTAGGTGTTGGGACTCCACTGACTATGAATGCCCTGTCCTTCGTTGAGGTACAGGTAGCGATTGCCTGCTGCGTCCTGCTGCACCTGTATGTAGTTGTAGGCGCTCTCGTCCTCGTAAAGCAGGGTTGCGCCTGCAAAGGGTGCTCGGAGGGGGCCGTTCAGCACCAGCGCCGCAAGGATGGCGATCACGATGGGCATCCACAGCCAGCGCAGCGCCTGTTTGCCTTGTTCCTGCCACAGTCCTACCCATGCGACAACGTACAACACACCGCCGAAAAGCAGGAAGGTGCGGATTGTGCCGAGTTCTGGGATGAGAAAGAGAGTGGGCAGGAAAGTTCCAAGGAGGCTACCGATGGTGCTGAGGGCGTAGATTCTGCCGGATGTCCGGCCTGCTTCCTGAATGTTGCCGCTTTCGCCAACGGCGAGACGGATGGCAAAGGGGGAAACGCATCCCAAGAGGGTGACGGGGATGGCAAATAGGATGAGTACGGATACGAATGAGCCGAGTGCGACGGCGGCTTCGGCGCTGGCAACCGCGCTTGCGGCTGTGACCAGCACTGGACGGGCGACTAACGGGATCAAGGCGCTGAGGAATGCGCTCCACAACAGGATGCGGAAGAAGGTCGGGTAGTAGGGCGAACGGTCTGCCCAGCGGCCACCCACAAAGTAGCCGACTGCGAGGTAGAGCAGGATAAGGCCGATGACATTCGCCCAGACGATGTTGCTGGTTCCGTAGACGTTCCCCAGCAAGCGCGAGGCCGATAGTTCAATTGCCAGCGTACACATGCCGCTGGTGAAAACTGTGAAGTACAAATAACGATTGCGACGGACTGACAACGGGTGTTCCTTGTATGAATTAGACGGACGAGAAACGATTGGCGCTGAAGAGATGGATGTCGTAAGAGGTTTTTCCCTGTACGGCGAGGTCAGCCAGAATGCGCCCTAGTAGGGGTGCGAATTTGAAGGCGTGACCGGAGCAACCGCCGCCGAACACAATATGCGGGTGCTGCGGGTGGCGGTCAATGATGAAATGCTCGTCGGGGGTCATGGTATACAGGCACACGCGGGCATAACGGAGGCCGAGAACATCGGGCATGTGGCGCTGAGTGAATTGTTTAACCTGCGCCTGCAACTGTGTGTCCGGTTCATAGTCAATTTCGGACGGGAGGCGCACCTGTTTCCCGCCGTGCAGACCAACTTTGACACCCGAATTGAAGTTGCTCGCCATGCCATAGGGCATGAAGCCGTAGTCGTCTTTAAGATGGGCGATGAAGGTGGGGAAGCGATCCGGTTCAAACTGAGCCGGATTGGTGGACTCGAAATAGGCTTCCTGTGTTTTCAGCGGGTACAACGGGAGGTTGAGGCCGAGGTCAGCGAGGACGACACCCGCCCACGATCCAGCGGCAATCACCAGACGCGCCGCCGAGAAAACACCTGCTGCCGTGTGAACTTCGACGGAATCGGCGTGTGGGATGATGCGCTGCACCGGGGTGTTGAAGCGGGTATGTGCGCCGGATTGCTCTGCCAAGCGAACAAACGCGCAGACGGATTTGGATGCGGCGAGAACACCTGCGTCCGCCTGATAGATGATTTCCATATCGGGTTCAAAGCGGAACTGTGACCAGCGCGCATTGGCTTCGTCCGCATTCAAGACTTCGTGGGGAATATGCGTTTGCTGGAGGGTGGTTTTGACATCGGATAGGGTGGCTGTGCCGATGCGCCCAAAATCTAACCCGCCGGTGCGGGTGTGGAGGCGTTCGCCCGCTTCGGCTTCCAGTGCGTCCCACATGGCGTAGGTGGGTTTCATGAGTTCGGTGTAAACGGGATGGTCGTAGGCGTAACGAATGATGCGCGATGCGCCGTGTGAGCTGCCCTTTTGATGGTCGAGTTCAAACTGTTCGAGCAGTAGGACATGCTGACCGGAACGGGCTAACTGGTAAGCTGTGGCGCTGCCCATTGCGCCTGCGCCCAAAACAATCACATCATAGGTGCTATTCATTTTTTATTTTTCTCCTACATGGGGCGCTGTGCGAGCGCGATGCTGATGTCGTCCTGATAACGGATGAGCAGGGTCGGGATTTTGGCTAACCGTAAGAGTGCTACTGTGTCCTGTACTGGATGGTTGCCGCCAAACGACGCAGGGTCAATCAAGATACACATGGGACGGATGCCACGCCGTGACAGGATTTGCGCCTCGGCAATCCATGCAGGGTCGAGGGAGGCGGTAATGATGACAAGGGTTGTGCCGCGTGTGAAATAGGGTGTTTCGAGCGTGAGCATCTGTCCGAGTGTGTACTGGGAAAAACTGCGGGCGACGGCGAGACTTTGCAGGATGCGGTTCAGTTGCCGTAGGCCGCGCTCTGGCTGGAAAATCTCGCGGAAGGGCATGTAGGTGGCGAAACCGAGCGCCCGTTCGGAGTCAACAAAGTGTTTAGCGAGGGAGGCCGCCACGACGACGGCGTATTCTTCGGTGGAGCGGGGAATACCGGAATGGGCGGGTATGACGGAGCCTGTGCCGTTCACTCGTTGTAAAGCGGTATCTTCGATAACAGAGTGCGACGAGAAATCCACGAATAGCCAGATGTCGGCTAGGGGGTCAAGTTCAAATTCCTTGACGATGAGTTTATCTTTGCGGGCGGTTGTCGCCCAGTGGACGCGGTTGAAGCTATCACCGGGAACGTAGTCACGCACGCCAGAAGCGTTGGTGGTGATGAAGTGGGTGCGCTTGCGCTGGGCATCCCCACCGGAAATCTGGCCTATAGGGAGGTCAACTTTCTGGATGGGCAATGTTTGCGGGTAAACGATCACCCGTGAGCGCACTTCGAGACGGCGCGGGGAGACGAATAGGCCGAAGGGGTCGCCGCTGAGGAGCGTCATCGGCCCCAACTCAAATTCGCCGCGCACGGTGCAGAGTGTTTCGACTGCCCAGTGATATTCGCGGCGTGCGCCGAGGGCGGGGACGACGTGGCTGGCGCGGTGACCGGGCAGGGTGGAATGATCGCGGATTTCCAGCCATAGTTTGGGCAGGAAGCTGCGGTTGCGAAGGTAGAAGTTCTCGTCCAGCGTTTTGCCGACCTGTGCGCGTCTGGCGCGGGTTTTGCGCCCGATGGTGATCCAGCGGACGGAGAGCCACGACCAGAAGAAGGAGATGCTGAACAATCCGCCTAACAAATAGGACAGGTTGAAGAAAAGGGAGCGACCTGTGAACAGGCCGATCAACAGGCTGAGGATCAGGAGGACGTAAACCGCGTTACGACGGTTGGGCATGAGCGACTACTGGCGCACGTTCGCGCCGGGAACAGGGACTCGCGCCAGTACGTCATGAATGATCGTGCGCGAGGTGATGTCTTTGATACGTGCTGCCGGCCCGACGATGACGCGGTGCGCCAGCGTAACTTCGGCGAGGGCTTTGACATCATCGGGGATGACGTACTCGCGGCCTGCCATTGCCGCCCGCGCCTGCGCCGTGCGAAACAACGCGAGCGAACCACGCGGGCTGCTACCCAGATACACATCTGGATGCTGGCGGGACGCGGTGACGAGATCAATAATGTAGCGTTTGACTTCTTCAGCGACGTAGATTTCACGGATGGCCTGCTGTGCCGCCAGAAGCTCTTGGACGCTAACGACCTGTTGCAAATTGGCAATCGGATGGGCGAATTGCTGTGCCGATAGGACAGTTAGTTCTTCGGCGGGGCTGGGGTAACCGAGCTGGATACGCACGAGGAAGCGGTCAAG
>CAIVEA010000252.1 GCA_903904765.1 uncultured Chloroflexota bacterium | reverse complement strand
CATTTGCTGGTGGAATCGAAAGGGCTGTTGGTTCTGGATGATGTGTGGAACGGCACATCACTGGCGAGCATGATGAAGGCGCTGCCGCGCAAGATGCCGCTGCTGGTCACATCACGCCACCGTTTCCCGCTGGATGAAATCCTCGAAATTGGGGAACTGACTCCCAAGCAGGCGCTCAAATTGCTGAATCTGTATGTGCGCGGGCGGGATTTGAGTGCGGATGCGGATGCGGCGCGGCTGTGCGAAGTCCTCGGTTATCATCCGTTCGCGCTGGAAATTGCGGGTAAGTCGCTCAAGGTGTACCGTCTGACTCCTTCTGAATTGCTGAAACAGATTGCGGATGCGCCGCACGACCTGACCATGCCGGCCAATTTTGGCGAACAGGGGCGCACAGGGATGAAGTCCCTGCTGGATGCCAGCGTGAGCGCCCTGCACAAAACGCTGCATGATGTGTTCGTAGCGATGGGCGGTATGTTCGAGCCGAGTGCCACGCCGGAACTGCTGGCATTGACGATGAAAGCGACGGCAGAGCAGGTGGGGGATGCGCTGGTGCAACTGGAGCAGCGTGGGCTGGTGAATGCCCGCAAGCACAACGCCATCACCTACTACCGCCTGCATGATCTGGCCTATAGCTATGCGCGGACGATGTTTTTGAACAAGGGGTTGAGCCGTCAAGCGGTGATCGAAGCCTGCCGCGACTATACGGCGGCCTTCAAGGATGATCTGGACGCGCTGGAAGTGGAGCAAAGCAATATTCTGGAAGCCGCCGAGTCCGCTTATCAGGATGGGCAGATTGAGCCATTCATTGACATGATGAGCTTGCTCACGGTGGAGGGGACATATTTTGCATCACGCGGGCATACGGCGCTTTCGCTCAATCTGCTGAAAACGGCGATTGAGACCAGCAAAGAACGGGGCGAACTGGAGGCCGCGCACTATTTCCTGAGCAAAATCGGGAATGCCTATGCCGATTTCATAGGCGATGTGGATAGCGCACTGACGGCCTATCGGGAAGCACTGGAACTGGCGCAACATTTGAATGACCAGCGCCGCGAGGCGATTTTGCTGACGGTGATCGCCAAGATGCGCTTCCGGCAGGGGGCGGAGGACTCGGATACGTATTATGACCGCGCCGAGGCGATTGCTAGCGCCAGCGGGGATGAGTGGGCGTTGAGCTTCGTTTATCATCACCGGGGCTATCAAGTGATGAACAAAAAACCCAACCCTGATTATGAGACGGGGCGGGAACTTGCGGACAAGGCGGCGAAGATCGCTGCCAGACTCGAACTAGAGGACATTCAATTCTGGTCGCTGATTAACCGGGGTTCGTGCGAGTATGAACTCCAGCGATATGCAGATGCTCTAGCCACCCATCAAGAGGCGCTGGTGCTGACGCAAAACCAGAACAACCATGATTGGAGCGCCAGCGTTCTACGCTCAATGGGCGAGGACTATCACGGGATGGAGAACCGGGAACAGGCGCAAGGAGCATTCGATGAGGCGTTGACCTTGTGGCGGCATATCAAAGCCACTGCACAGATTAACGATTTGATTGAGTATCTCCGCAAAAATCAGTATCACATTCAGCCTGAATAGCCGTGAAACGGGGATAAAGCACATGACGACTCGTTGGAAACTGTTCTGTCAGGTCGGGTTGATCGCTGCTCTGCTGCTCAGCATGGGGGTGGCGAGCGCCCAGAAAACCAAATTAGACGGGATTAACTGTGCGCTGACCCCTGACCAGATTTTGGGGCAAGCCTACAGCCGCACAGCCGGCGCTGCGGGCGAAACCAGCGACGGCGCGTTGACGGCGGAGGGCGAGGATATTGTGGCGGGGCAGTTAGCAGCCGATCCCGCTTGGATGGCCGAAAACCTGTCCTACGCGGCGGCGGGGACGGAAAAGGTCGCCATATTGGTGATGGACGATTTTTCGGCAGATGGTAGCAACGGTGATCCGGTGTCGCACGGGTGGCTGGTCTGGCAGGTATTCCAGCAGTTGTACGCCGCGCTCACGCCGGAGGCCGCTAACCTGATCGTGCTGCAACAGGTGAATATCGCCAATCAGCAGGGGTATCGTTCCGACCTGATTTTGCCCGCGCTCCAGTCGGCGGTGCAAAACCTGTCGGCGCAGGGTGTCAAACGCTTTGTGCTGAACATGAGTTTTGTGTTCCTGCCCTGCACCGATAAGGATTTGAACTTCAACGTCAGCGACTTCCTGACGGCGCGGCAGAACAATCCGGGGCGTTCGTTGGTGGAGCAGTTGGGCGGTGACCCGCAGTATGTCCGTTCTATCCTGAAGGATTCCCGCGTGGGCTATATTGACGATACCAGCCTCGCGCCCCTCACTGTTCCGCGCGGGAATGCAGGGCTGGCGGCGCTGAATCCCGTTGTGCCGCCCACACCGACGGGCGCAGCGGCGGACTTCCGCACCAAAGATTTGCGGGTGTTGAAGCTGTTGAACAACGCCAAACTGCAATCCGACCCGCTGCGTGATTTCTTGCGGCAGCAGCGCGATTTGATGATTGTCCCGGTAGCCTCCGCCGGAAACTTCAAACAGCGCAAACCATTCTATCCGGCACGCTGGCCGGAGGTGTTGAGCGTGAGCGCCAACGAAGGGAATGATTTGCGTTTCTGGCTACATTCCAACGATGGCGACATTAGCGTTCCCGGTGCGTGGTTCCTGTTCGATGACGGCCTGTACCGTTCCGGCACATCGTTCGCCGCGCCTGTGGTGAGCATGATGGTCGCCGTTGATCTGACGCAAACCACGCCGCGCTGTGGCATTCAGGGCAACGCGCCCCGACTGTCGCACGGCTCGTATGACAACCAACTTCTTACGGAGGCGGTGGGGCAACATTGTCCGTAACCGCATGAAGCGTGCTTTGGGTGGGAAATGGCATAAGCTGATTCCTACCCAAAGCCAGTGTTTTCCCCTCTGCAATTCACTTCTCGATAAAAATCTCCGCGTGAAAACTTTTACGTGTGTGTACTTAATCCTCACGATTCGATTAAATGGGTTACAATTTGAATAACGTAAAACATATTCGGTGCGATAGATGGGATGGAAGATTTTGTCGCGCAGAATGTGGATAGTGCATCCTACTTGAGGTTATCTCGATCACGATAGAGTGACTGGTTCCCCCTATACGCCTGCCAGAAAGGTAGCGTCATACGATGGTAGATTTCCCCTTCGCCAAAGGTTACGAGGTGCAAGAACTGATTGGCAGCGGTGGATTTGCGGATGTCTACCGAGCTTTCCAACCGGTTGTGTCCCGTGAAGTGGCGCTGAAATTCATCAAGCCTATTTATGCTAATCAGCCCGATTTTATCCGAAATTTCGAGCTAGAAGCGCAGTTTGTCGCCCGTTTGGAACACCCGCATATTGTGCCGTTGTTCGACTACTGGCGCGATAGCAACGGGGCGTATCTGGTCATGCGCTTCATGCGTGGAGGCTCTCTGAAGCAGCGCATGGCTAAAGGGGCGTTCAGCGTTGATGAGTTGGGGGCTGTTCTGCGCCAACTCACCAGCGCGTTAGCCTTTGCCCATCGCATGGGGGTGGTGCATCGGGATTTGAAGCCGGATAACGTGATGCTGGATGCCGAGGGCAACGTCTACCTGAATGATTTTGGGATTGCCCGTCTTGTGGGGCGCGAACTGAGCCAGAGCAGCATTTCGGGGACGCTGGATTATGTTGCTCCCGAACAACTCATGTCGGCAGTACCGTCCCCCTCGATGGATATTTACAGTCTGGGGGTCATGATTTACGAAATGCTGGCTGGCAAGCATCCTTTTGCTGACCACAGCACTTCTGAATTGATTATGAAGCACCTGCACGAACCACTGCCCGATTTGCTGAAGGCCCGCCCCGATTTGCCCCCCGCCCTAAATGATCTCATTCAGAAGGCGACGGCTAAAGACCCGCGTGATCGCTATTCCACTGTGCAAGCGGTCTGGGCGGCTTGGCAGGCGATCTACAGCCCGCAGCCGGTGGACGATTTCGACGATAGCACAGTGGTGAATCCGTATAAGGGGTTGCGGGCGTTTGATGAGGCCGATGTCGCCGATTTTTTCGGGCGCGAAACGCTGGTCGAGACACTGGTGGAGCGCGTGATAAAGGAGCGTTTTCTAGCGATTGTGGGCGCGTCCGGTTCGGGCAAGTCCAGTGTGGTGCGTGCTGGCCTGATTCCGGTGCTGCGGCGCAAAGTGACAATTGATTTGAGCGATAGTTTTGTGGCGGTTATGGTTCCGGGCGAAGAACCGCTGGTGGCGCTGATGGAAGCGTTGCAGCAGGTCGCCGTCCAAACCTCGCCCAAAATACTCGAACAGCTACAGGCCAATGCACATGCGCTCGATTGGCTGGTGGATACGCTTATCCCCGGCAATCTGATCCTCATCATTGACCAGTTCGAGGAATTGTTCACGCTGACCCGCGACGAAAACCAGCGCAAACATTTCCTGCAACTGATGGAGCAGGCGGTGACGGCTTCGGACAGTCATTTGCGGGTGGTGATTACGCTCCGCGCCGATTTCATGAATCAGGCGCTGCGCTATCCGACGTTCGGGGAACTGCTGCGTGACCATCTGGAACTGGTGCTGCCCCTGTCGCCTGCCGAACTGGAACGGGCGATTAGCGGCCCTGCCGAACGGGTGGGGCTGCGCGTGGATAATACCCTGATCGCCGCAATGGTGGCTGATCTGCAATCCGAACCGGGTGCGTTGCCGCTGCTGCAATATGCCCTCACCGAAGTATTCGGGCGGCGCGAAGGACGGTATCTGACGCTGAATGCCTATCGTGCCGGGGGCGGAGTGACGGCGGCGCTGGCGCAACGCGCCGAGGAAGTGTTAACGGGGCTGAATGAGAACGAGCAGAAACTGGCACAGCAAGTCTTTTTGCGCCTCATCACGCTGGGCGAAGGGACGGAGGACACGCGGCGGCGGGTGCGCCAATCCGAATTGACGACGCTGGGGGATGTGCAACCTGTACTGACGGTATTCAGCCGCTACAGTTTGCTGGTGCTGGATCGAGATTTGGTGACCCGCGAACCGATGGTCGAGGTAGCGCACGAAGCGTTGCTGCATGCGTGGAAACGCTTGCGCGACTGGTTGGCGGAGAGCCGTTCGGATATTCGTCTGGAACGGCAACTGGGCGTGCTGGCGCAAGAATGGGAACAATCCCGTTACGAGCCGAGTTTCCTGCTGGTGGGGGTGCGGCTGGCGCAGTTCCGGCAGTGGATGGAGAACACCACCCTGTCCTTGACCCCGCTGGAACGCGAATACTTCTTAGCCAGCGACAAGCAGAGTCAACGGCAGATGGCGGAAGCGGCTGAACGCAAAAACCGCGAACTGGCGTTAGAACGGCGTGCCAAACAGGTGCTGCGCTGGTTCACGGCGGTATCCGTTGTGGCGGCGGTGGTCGCCATCGGGCTATCGTTGTTTGCGTTCAACCGCGAACAACAGGCGCAGACAGAACGCGACCGCGCCCAGCGCGAGGCGGACGTGAATCACAGTCTGGTGCTGGCTTCTGCGGCCAAAGATGTTGGAGCTTGGGGGCGCGATCTTGGCCTCTTACTGGCGCTCGAAGCTGTGAATTTGCCCGATCCACCGGAAGAGTCCATTCAAGTGCTTCGCACATCGGCGTTAGGCGCTGGAACTCGATCGGAGCTACAAGCGCATCAAAACGGGGTGAAATCGGTTGATTTCAGCCCGGACGGGCTTTATTTGATCTCGGCGAGTTGTGCCAATCTCGATGCCGATCAGGTTTGCCATGATGGGGAACTGGCGCTGTGGAATGTCGAAACGGCGGCTGAACTGGCGCGGTTTGGCGGGGCGGCTACCGGAGGCCATTCCGACTGGATTAATCAGGCCGTGTTTAGCCCGGACGGGTTATTGATCGCCTCGGCTTCGGCGGATTCAACGGTGTTGCTGTGGGATGTGGCGACGCACACGGTTGTTCAGCGGTTGACCGGACATACCGGATCGGTGAATGCCATCGTGTTTAGCCCGGATGGGAAAACGCTGGTTTCGGGCGGTGATGACCATGTGCTGATCGTGTGGGATGTGGCGACGGGCGAGGAAATCCGCCGTCTGGAAGGCCATACCGACGCGATCGCCAGTCTGGATTTTCAGGCCGATGGCAAGCTGATCGCTTCGGGTTCGCTCGATCATACGGTGCGCTTGTGGGATGCAGCCAGCGGGGAAGTGGTGCGGACGATTGATGCCGGTTCCAAACTGGTTGTTGTG
>CAIVEA010000251.1 GCA_903904765.1 uncultured Chloroflexota bacterium | reverse complement strand
TGATCGGGTCGAGGCGCGGGCCACCCGGCGGGAACTGCCCCGTCAGCAGACCGAGGAAAGTCAGGCCGGAGATACCGAGCAACGAACCCACCGACAGATCGAACTCACCGGAGATCATCAGCATGGTCGCGCCGATGGCGACGATACCGCGTGTCACGTTGTTGGTGAGCGCACTCGCCAGCGATTGCGGGTCGAGGAACAGATCGGTGGCGACAGTGAAGAAGGTGAACAGGGCGATAAAACCGATGATCGCGCCTGCGCCCGGTGACTTAGACAGGCGGTTGCGGATCATCTGTCCAGCGGGGACTCGCACCGCGCTGATGTCGCGGGATTTGGCACGATCTGCCAGCGAACCCGCAATGGACTTGCCCACACGCGGGCCGCCATATTCCAGCGTGATGAAGTTGTAGCCGATCAAACAGGAAAGGGTGATGAGGACACCCGGAAAGATCAATTCGAGGACGCGGGGCATGTTATCGAGTATCGTGCCGCCCTTCGGGAGCGACCTCGGAATATCGAACAGGCCGGACATCAGATACACAATCCCCGCCAGCGCCGTCAAAAACAGCGCCCACTGCGCCCACGACCACGCGGGCTGTTCGCGCCGCAGGAAGCCCAGCACAGTACGCAGGTTCAGGATGCCCCAGAAGGCCGCTAGGACGATGGCAATCCACTCCACCGGATTCAAGTCGCGGCGGCTGATGTTGATGCGATCCGCCAGCGGTATCCAGCCCGTGTAGATTTGGATGGCGATCAGGATACAGCCGAAACCGACCACCGCCAGTACCGCAATAACATAGGTGACACCCGGCGAACGGCGACCTTCGCCGCCGAAGTAATCATGAACACTGTTGGAAGCGCCGGAACGGAACAGGCTGAGCGAAGTCCATGCTGCAACCGCCGCCCACAACACACCGCCAACGATCACCACAATTTCGGTGAGGTTATAATCACGGCGGCTGATGTTCAAACGATCACCTAGCGCCAACCACCCCGAAGCGACCTGTTCAGCCAGCAACAACGAAAGAATTGCCAGCACCAAGAACAGAATCGCGTTGCGATTCAAACCACGCGCAGCAGCACTAGCTGCCGGAGACGAAGCCGAAGAACTGCTCATAGGTAAAAACCTTTATTCCGCAGACATCCTGAAGAATATAACGAAACAACACTGATAGGTATCAAAATGGGGGAGCAATCGCCCCCCCATTCTGGAGTACATCAGTACATCGGATCAGCGAACGCTAAGGTTTAGCGCTTGCCAGCGGCGGTCAGGTCCTTGATCGCAGCAACGTTGCTGGCATCAATGACACCGGGGCCGGTGAAGATGTCGCCACCGGGGGCCATCTTGTACTGGCTATTCAGGAACAGCCACATGATGGTCTCGAAACCTTGCAGGTACGGCTGCTGGTCAATGGCCTGAAGCAGGATACCCTGTTCGATCATGTCGTAGATTTCCGCGCTGGTGTCGTGGGTGGTCGCGAACAGCTGACCGGGCTGGATACCAGCTTCCTTGACGTACAGGTTCAGCGCCGACGAGGGGTTCGGGCCGAGCATGAAGATCGCGTTGGTGTCGGGGTTGGCCTTGAAGTAATCGCCAATCTTGCCGGCACTTTCGGTCGGGTCGTTGCTGATGTCGAGGATATCCAGCGCAACACCTTCTTCATCGAAGACGCTACGGACACCGGCGCAACGAGCTTCCAGACCCGCATGGCCCTGTTCCTGAATGGTGCAGACACCCTTATTGATCGTCGCGCCAGCGGCGGCGGCGGCGGCGAAGACACGGCGGGCATTGCTCACACCACCACGCGATTCGCTAGCGCCGATGTAGAACAGAACGGGCAGCGCCTTGTCGGTTCCGGCATTCGGATCGGCGGTGTTGTAGATGATGACCGGGATGCCCTGGCTGCGGGCAGTTTCCACGCCCGAGCGAACGGCTTCGGGTTCCGGCGCAGTGGTGCCGATACCATCAGGATTGGCGGCCAGCGCGTCTTCCCAGTAGGCGGCCATTGCTTCGGTGCTGTAGTTCGGGTCGCCCAGCCAAGTGCAGTCGGCGCTGAGCAGAGCGCAGGCATCGGTCATACCGTTCACAACAGTCGTCCAGAACGGGTTGCCCTGCGGGCTGCCGTGAGCAATCATGATGAACTTCAGTGCGCTGTCCTGAGCGCCAGCAACGCCCAGCGAGACGAGCAGAATGCCCATC
>CAIVEA010000250.1 GCA_903904765.1 uncultured Chloroflexota bacterium | reverse complement strand
CAAGACGCGCTCGGCGTGCAGATTGTTCACACTCAACCGCCCTTCACCGCCGCCCGCATTCGCACCTTCGACTACCCGGACACGCCAGCCTCGTTCGTGGAAACCTATAGCGGCGCGTTCGATGAGGTATTCGCCACCGCTGCTGATGGCGGGACTGTCGGGTTCATCCGAACGGTGGGTAAGGGGCAGGTGATGCTGCTGGGCGCAGCGCTGGCCGCCAACACGCTGGATGATCTGGACATCCTGCACCGCATGGCGGAGCGCATGGGCATCCCGCCGCTGTTCACGCTCAGCGATTGGGCGGATGTGCGCGTGTCGGAAGGTGAAAAGGGGCGTTTTCTGTTCATCAGCAATTATCAGGATGACCCGCTGGAAACCACCGTCGCGCTGCATGGTGCTACCCTGTTCGGCGGTCACGCGCTCACGCTTCCGGCGCGGCGCGGCCTGATTTTGCCGCTGGATTGGCAGGTGCGGCAGGGCGTGGTGGTGCATTACCTCACCTCCGAAGTGATCGGCGTGGATGTGGAAGAAGATGGCGGGCGGTTGCGGTTGCGAACCGAGGCAGCAGACTGCGTGGGCGAGATCAGCTTGCACGGCTGGCGCTGCGAGGGGGTGCAAATCACCCATCGCACCGATGACCGTCTGATGCTGCACATCACGCAGGGTGTGATCGAACTGGTGCGAACGTAGTGCAAATAAAAACCCCTCTCCGCACATAGGATGCGGAGAGGGGTAGTATGTTCGGTGTGACAGTTACGACAGGTAATCGCGCAGTTGACGGGCGCGGCGCGGGTGACGCAGGCGGCGCAGCGCACGCCCTTCGATCTGGCGGATGCGTTCGCGGGTGAGGCCGAACTTCTGTCCCACCTCCTCCAGCGTGTAACAGCGACCATTTTGCAGGCCGAAGCGCAGCCGCAGAATACGCGCCTCACGCGGGGACAGGGTACTCAACACTTCTTCGATCTTTTGCCGCAGCAGGTTGTCATAGGCGTGCTGTGCCGGCGTGGGCATGCTATCGTTCTCGATGAAGTTGCCCAGCTCGCTGTCCTCGTCATCCCCGACGGGATGCTCAAGGCTGAGGGGCTGCCACGATACGCGCAGCATCCACTGGACTTTGCGAGGCTCGACATTCATCTCGCGGGCGATTTCATCCGGGGTCGGCTTGCGTCCGTATTCCTGTTCCAACTGACGTGCCACGCGGTACAGTCGGCGGATGCGGTCACTCATGTGGACGGGGACGCGGATGGTGCGCCCCTGATCGGCAATGGCGCGGGTGATCGTCTGGCGGATCCACCATGTCGCGTAGGTGCTGAAGCGGAAGCCGCGCCGATAGTCGAACTTTTCCACCGCTTTCATCAAGCCTAGATTGCCTTCTTGAATCAGGTCGAGGAAGGGAACGCCGCGTGACATGTATTTCTTGGCGATGGACACCACAAGGCGGGTGTTGGCTTTAATCAGGTGTTCACGGGCGAGGATGCCATCATCCACCGTCAACCGCCACGCATCGGCCTGTGCATGATATGGGTCTTTCGCCAGCTTCTTCTCACAGTCGAGGCCGCTTTCCAACCGCATCGCCAGATCAATTTCTTCTTCTGTACTCAGGAGCGGAACCCGCGCCATTTCTTTTAGGTACAGGCCAACCGTGTCGTTGGAAGCCATCGCCAGCAGATCAATTTCATCTCGTTCATCATCTTCTTCTTCGAATTCGTCCTCGAAAGGGTCATCGTCGAAGCCGAAATCGTCATCATCGGTGTCCATCGCCAGCAGCATATCGTCAAAAGGTTCGGCTTCTACGCTGCTATCTTCATCGGCGAAGTCCATATCGCCTGCAAAATCGAGATTTGATTCGTAATCTGCTTTGTTATAATCCGCCACAGTTGCCCCCTAAACAAAACTTATGCAGGTGTTCTATTCCAGAAACTTGCGGAGCGCGGCCAGCCTCGGGTCAACGGCTTCATCCGCACAAGAGCAGGTGTTGTGGTTCCAATTCACACCACAGTTGGGACACAGACCCTTACAGTGCGGTCTGCACAAAAACCCCCGCGTGTTCTCAATGAGAACTTCAGCGCGTAGCAGCGGGGCAAGATCAAGGATGCCATCCTCCAACACGCGAAACTCGCTGGTACGCATGGGATCGAAGGTGAATAATTCTTCAATTTGCACGGTGACAGGTTTTGTCACAGGGTCTAAGCAGCGGTAGCATTCGCCCGTCAAGCCTGCTTCCAACTGCGCCTGTACCAGAATACCTTCGGTGGTGCGGCTCAACCGCAGCGGGCCGCGCAGGTACTCCAGATAGAGATCATCCGCCACCATGATCGCCGGAAAATCGAAGCGTGAGTCATTCGTTGTTCCCAACCCGCTGCCCAGCAAAAATCCAGCATTGATCTTCAATACTCTACTGTGGACATACGGACTGGTGTGCGGCGGTTTATCCAAGAGTGTCCTCAACAAGCCTTTACAGACTGTGGACATGACGGAAAACGTAACTAAAAAACAGTATAGGAGAAAATTTGAAGTTGTGTCAAGATGTGGCACAGGCTATTAGCAAATTGTCAAACGAAAATAACTT
>CAIVEA010000249.1 GCA_903904765.1 uncultured Chloroflexota bacterium | reverse complement strand
GTGCTGCGGGTCGGCCACCAGACAAAACGAGAAACGGGCACGCACCAGAAAATTGCGCTCGTTAGAAAGCCACGTCCAGCGTTCGCCGCCATCATCCGAACGGTAGATGCCCCCCTCGTCCGATTCGATCAGCGCCCATATACGCCCCGACTTCACGGGCGAAGCCGCCAGCGCGATCTTGCCCATCACTCCGGCAGGCAGCCCCTGTTTGCGCGTGATGTCCTCCCACGTATCGCCACCATCCGTCGAACGGTAGATGGCGCTGTCCTCGCCGCCGCTGTATTCCGTCCACGGCAGCATCAGTTGTTCCCAGAAGGCCGCGTACAGAATATCGGGGTTGTGCGCGTCCATCGTCAGATCAATCGCGCCGGCCTTTTCGCTGCGGAACAACACCTGTTCCCACGTCTGACCGCCATCCTTCGTGCGGTACACGCCGCGTTCGGGATTCGTACCGAAGCGATGACCGAGTGCCGCCACCACCACCCGATTCGGGTCGGTAGGATGCACGATGATCTTGCCGATGGTGTGCGTTTCCGCGAGGCCGATGTGCTGCCACGTCAGCCCGCCGTCGGTGGATTTATACATCCCATCCCCGATGGCGTGGAACTGCACCACCACGCTCTCGCCCATGCCAGCATACAGGATGTGCGGGTGACTAGGGGATACCGCCAGTGCGCCCACCGCCGCCGTGTTCAGATCGGCCTCGCCCATCGGAGTCCACGTCAGGCCGCCGTTCTCGGTTTTCCACAAGCCGCCGCCGGACGCGCCAAAATAGAACGTCATGCGGCGTGTGGGATGCCCCGCCACCGTCGTCACCCGTCCGCCGCGATACGGGCCTAATAAACGCCAGCGCAGCCCGCCCAGCCAATCCGGTTGTATCATGGTCGTCATCCTCCCTGATCGCACCCGTACAGAATCAGCAAATCGCGCAGCATGGTGGAAGCCGAGGGCAGCGGTGTCTCCTCGAAAATCGAAGCGGTGATCGTCCCGAACAGATCGGTGGTGTAGCTCACGCCCATGTGCAGCGCCCCCAGTGAGGCCAACGCATGATCGGCAGGGAGTTTGCGCGGGCCGACGCTCAAGGCGTAGCTGCCATCAGGACGGCGCACGGCCTCCGCGATGTATTTCAGCACTTTACCTTCGGCACGAGCCGCCGCCACATCTGCCGGAGTCAAATGACGCATCGGTTCGCGTGCCACATCAGGGATGTGCGCCGCCATACCCAGCACCGCGTTCGCCAGAATCACCAGCTTAATCACCGCGTCCCAGCCGTCCACATCCAGCGTTTCGTCCTGATCGGAACAACCCTGATCTTTAGCGGCCTGCACCGCTTCCGGGTAGCTCTGTCCTTCGCCCATCCGCGCCAGAATGAAACTGGTCGCCAGATTGGCCTGTGCTTCGATCTTCTCAATCACCGCACCCGCCAGATCACGTTCGGCAATCGAGATGACGGGCAGCCCGCCCATCACCGTCCCGCAGTGCCGGATTTGCACACCGTACTGCTGCGCCAGATCGCGCAATTCGGCATAGTCCAGCGCCAGCGGCCCTTTGTTGGTGGTGATGAGGTGCATCCCGCGTTTCAGGGCAGCGCGCATGGCGCTCATGCCCGGTTCGCCGTCTTCCAGATTCACGCGGGTCGCCTCGAAAAATACATCGGCCTGCACCTGTTCTAGCAGTTGCAGCGTGGTCATGCCCGGTCTGCCCACGACGGGCAAACTGGCGGCACTGCGGCGGCGTTCCAGCGCAGCCACCTGCGTCAGATCAAGCCCGTTCGCATCGAAGGCCGCCCCGTCCACATCCACCACGCCCACCAGTTTGACATCCAGCCCGTAGCGTTCGCGCAGGAGGTCGCCTTTGCGTTCCAACACGCCCACGAAGCGACTGCCGATATTCCCCAACCCGTTGATAATGATTCTGACCTGTCGCATCCGTTCGTTTCCTCGCGGTCTTATTGTGAACCGATTATTTGTTTTTTTACGGGAGACAAGCAGACACGGCTCGCACCGTGTCCCTACGAAAGAAGGTTACGCGATTCTGATGTCCCTCGCCCTGAGGGAGAGGGACTACAGGGTGAGGGCATCCATCAGCGCCGGAATATCCCGCCGCCACACCTGCCCCGCATAACCACCGCGCCTGCCCGCCACGCCGCGCCCGCAGGCACAGCCGATCTCCAGACAGGTCTGTAGCGGTAGCCCATTCAGCCAGCCCGCCAGAAAACCCGCGTCGAAGGCATCTCCCGCCCCCGTCGAGTCACCGCCCGCCTCCGCCGGAGCAGGTCTGAACGACAGCACCCCGTCGGCAGGGTACACCTGCGCCCCCGCTTCGCCCAGCTTGAGCGCCAACAAGCCCGCGTGCGCCCGCAGCACCGCCACCGCATCCGCCAGCGTAGCACGGCGGGCGATCAATTGCGCCTCCTGCTCGTTGGGCAGTAACACATCCACCAGCGGCAGCACCTCGCTCAAGCCGCCGTCCCACTGTTCTGTCGGGTCCCAGTTGGTATCCAGCGACACGCTCACGCCCAGCGCCTTCGCCCGCCGCGTGATGCTGCCCCACTCCGGCAGCAGTCCGGTGTGCAGGAAGTAGCTGCCGAGGTGCAAATGCCGCGCCGAAGTCAGTATCTCATCCGTCACATCAGCAGGAGTCAACGCACACAGGCTGCCCAGATAAGTGAGCATGGCGCGATCATTACTGCCCTCCGGCGTGAGATGCACCGTCAGGCCGGTTTTGAGCGCCGGATCAACCGTGATGAAACGGGTATCTACGCCCGCACCGGACAGCTTGGCGATCACCAGTTGTCCGAAGCTATCCGCGCCCACGCGCCCCAGTGCCGCCACTTTCAGCCCCAGTTTGGCGGCCTGCGCTGCAAACAAACAGCACGAGCCACCCAGTTCTAGTTCATAACCTTCGACCAGCTTTTCGACCTGCCCGAACTGCGGCACGACATCCCGCCCGCGCATCAGCAAATCTACCGCTGTATCAGCAAAACACAGGATGTCGTAGTCGGGCATGGTCAGTTCCCTTTCAAGAAACCTCACTTTAAGCCTGAAAGAGTCCCCACCCCTACCCCCCTTACAAGGGTAGGTTTTTTAAGAACCTCACCCCTCAGTCCCCTCTCCAACACGCGGAGTACCGCTTTGGAGAGGGGAGAAAGAGT
>CAIVEA010000248.1 GCA_903904765.1 uncultured Chloroflexota bacterium | reverse complement strand
CACAACAACCTCCGCCAAACTCGCCTATAATGAACACATCATTTCGATTATTTCGACTATCTGGGAGCTACACACTTATGAAATACATCCTGATTTTGCTCGTCCTCATTGGTTCGCTGATGGGTACGGTGATGGCGCAAGAACCCCTCACCAGTGATTTTCAACCGCCGCAAGGTGCGGACATGCAATCGCCGGAGGAAAGCCCCGGACGTTTCCGGTTGCTCACCGCCACCTCCGAAGATGGGCTGACCTTCACACCCACCGGAAACCTCATCATGGATCAGGCGAATGTGCCGGATATGGTGCTGGACGAAAACGGGCGTTTGTTTCTGTATTTCACAGGCTGGCAATTAGGGGATCGTCAGAATGTGACGGCGGTTGCCATCTCGGATGATCTGGGGAAAACATGGGTGTTCAAATACCTTCAACTCGAAGGATTTGATCGTGCGCCGCTGGTTGATCCTGATATTGTTTTGCTGCCAGATGGCACGTTCAGGCTGTTCGGCACATCCGTCATCAGTCAGAACCCTGCGAATAAACTGGGCATCGTGTATGCCGAAGGCACAGACGGCATTCATTTCACGAAAATGGGCACTGCGCTGGAAGCGCCGGACTCCACAATCGACTCGACCACCTTTTTTGTGGGCGACCAGTGGCACATGCTCACCCTGCCCACCCGTAACGGCGATTTGTTGTATTCCACCGCTACCGATGGCAAGACTTTCACCTTTCAAAACACGCTCAAATTCGGGAACTACTTCATGTCCAACGGCATTGAGGTCGAAGGGGGATTCCGGTTATTCGGGTTCTCGATCCCCGATAAAGTCTTTGGCTCGTTCTTCTCGGCAGATGGGCTTTCATGGAAAAAAGAAGATGGTATCCGCATGGCCTATGATCCCGCGTCACCCCTCGAAGGCCAGTACATCAAAGACCCGGCGATACAGCAGTTGCCAGATGGCACGTACCTGATGGTGTATGTGACGCGCATCCCGGCATAACCGTTCAGACCACCCGCAGGCAACTCATTTGCGTAATGGGAACAGCGGGTCGTTGGGTTGATGCGGGCGATACATCCGGCGTTCGGCACGCCGGATGTAGTCCACTACCAGTGAATAGTTATCTTCGGGCGGAATGATCGAATCCACCGTCAGCGCGTTGTCGTTCCAGGGTTGGTAGTAGTCGCGCATACGCAGCACATCTTCCCAGCCGACAGGCTTCCAGCCGGGGACGTACTGAACGCGCTGTTTCATACGATCCGACCACACCGCATCATCCGAGCAGGTGCAATACAGTGCACAGAAGCGTGTTCTGTGGCGGGCGGCGATTTCGCTGGCGACCATGCGGAAATGATCTAGCGGGAAGGTTGCGTCCAGAATCACGCTTATCCCCAGTGAAAGTTGCTCGTCGGCCTGATCGAGAATGATGTAGTACCCATCGCCCGTCGAAGAATCCGCCAGATTATGATCGCGCAAAACGCGCTGCACCCGATCTTTGGCGAACACCGGAATGCCCAGCCGCCGCGCCACCAACCGCGCCAGCGTGGTTTTGCCGCTGCCGGGCATTCCTGAAAATAAAATCAGCGTCGCCTCACCGGGCGGGATGCTCATCATAATGCGCTCACCCTCCTATAGCTTTTACAGGCCAGCCTCACTTGATCTTCACCCACGTTCCCTTGCTGGGGCCGAGGAAGCGGTACACGCCAATCGGTGAGTCCACGAAGAAGCCGCCTGTACCTTCTTCCATCTGGATAGTGCGGCTGCTGCTGTCGAGGTTCGCTGTCGCCCAACCTAACGAGCCACTCCACGACCCCACCGGCGCGTTCGTGCTGCAATACAGCCATGCGAACACCCCTTGCGGGACGAAGAAGCCAGCGGGGGGGGCACCGAAGCACGAGAAGGTCGCCACGCCATCCCAACCGCTGGTGTATTCGATATAACGCGAGTCTTGGTTTTGCAGGCCGTACACGCGGTTCATGGCGTTGGCGTTCACATACAGCATAATACCGCGCTCGAACGTCTGGAAACCGCCGGGGCCGAACGCCGCCGCCGCGCTGGGGCAGGCCGCGTCTGCTGGAGCGTATTCGTTGCCGAAGAACCAAGGCGTGGCACACTGCACCGCCACCGCCAGTGAGAGCTGAACTTCCTGCCCGCCGCGCTGCGCCGCCAACCGGTAGACCACTAGCTTGCCCAGATTACCCGGTACGACAATCGGTAGCGATCCTGATGGCACCACCGAGAAGGTCTGCACCACCGCGCCCTGCTGGTTCAACTGGTCAATACGGGCTGTGTCGGCATTGGCCGCCCATGTCAACGTGATGCCCGTGTTCGGCACCACATTGGTGCTGCTGGCGTTGAACGATACAATCTGCGGCGCATTCGGGGTCGCCGTCGCCACAGGCGTATTGGTCATGGTGGCGGTAGCGGTGGCCGTCGAAGTGGGGGAGGCCGTGGGCGTGAAGGTCAACGTGCTGGTGGCCGTCACCGTCGCTGTGAAGGTCAGCGTGCTGGTCGCTGTTGCCGTGAAGGTCGCTGTCGCCGTCGGTGTATCTGTGCTGGTGGGTGTGACGCTGGGTGTCACGGTGGGCGTGTTGCTGGGCGTGAGCGACGGCAGTATTGCCAGCGTGGGTAAATTCGCCTCCGATTCGTCCTGCGATTGACAGCCCGTGAGCGCTGCCAATAAGATCATGATCCAGAGCAAGTGCTTAACCATCTTGCACCTTGCTTTCCCGGAGTGTATCCGAATGAATGATTGGAAGTCTTGGCTGTTCATAATACTCATTTTAGCGGCAGGCTGCCAACCGTCACCTAACCATTTGGTACTGGCGCAGGCCGCCACGCCCACTCCGCAACCACCCGTCGCCGTGCAGCCCACCCGCACACCGCGCCCGATTCAATCCGCACCCACACTGACCGCCACGCTCCCACCCACCGCGTTACCCACGAACACGCCGCCGCACTTCAGCGCCGCCACCCGCCCGCCCGTGACCGCCGCGCCGGAAACTGCTACCGCTGCTATTCCCCCTACAACCGACGGCACCCCCATTGGCACGCCCGTTCCCACGCTGCCGCCCGCCGCCGAAACGTTCGTGATCGGGCAATCGGCGCAGGGGCGCGATATTCTGGCGTGGCGACTGGGGACAGGCAGCAAAGTGTTGCTGCTGGTAGGCGGCGTGCATACCGGATTTGAGTCCAATACGGTGCTGCTGCTAAACGAGATGATCCGCCACTTTGAGGCCACGCCCGCTGAGGTGCTGCCGGGAATCACGCTGGTGCTGATTCCGGTGCTGAACCCTGATGGATTGGCACAGGGGCGCGTTGCGGCGGGACGCTTCAACGGGGACGGCGTGGATTTGAATCGCAACTGGGGCTGCGAATGGTCGCCAACCGCGTACTGGCGCGATCAGCAGGTGAATCCCGGTCAGCGCCCGTTCT
>CAIVEA010000247.1 GCA_903904765.1 uncultured Chloroflexota bacterium | reverse complement strand
TTCCACGCGGATTTAGGAGGCAAAACGACCATGACCTCTATGCTGGCACAAGCGACGGCTTGGTTACAGCAGACCCTAGGTGAGAAAGCGCAGTTCCGCGATGGACAATGGGAGGCGATTGCGGCGCTGGTGGAACGGCGGGAGCGTGTGCTGGTGGTTCAGCGTACCGGATGGGGCAAGAGCCTTGTCTATTTCATGGCGACCCGGTTGCTCCGCCAGCAAGGGGCTGGCCCGACGATTCTGGTGAGTCCGCTGCTGTCGTTGATGCGAAACCAGATTGCCTCCGCCGCACAATGGGGCGTGAAGGCGCAAACCCTGAACAGCACCAACAGCGAGGAACACTCGCAAATCGAGGCGGCGCTGCTGGCGGGTGAACTCGATCTGCTGCTCATTTCACCGGAACGTTTGGCGAACGAACGGTTTCAGGATGAGGTGTGGTTGGAACTGCGAAGCCGGGTGGGGATGCTGGTGGTGGATGAAGCGCATTGCATCTCCGACTGGGGGCATGATTTTCGCCCGAACTACCGCCGGATTATGGGCTTGCTGGAAGAAATCCCGCCACACACCCCGATCATCGGCACGACGGCTACCGCGAATGACCGCGTGGTGGCGGATGTCGCGGCGATTTTGGGAGCGGGGATGAACATTCAGCGCGGTTCGCTGACGCGGGAAAGCCTGCGCCTGTATGCTTACCCCGAACCGATGGACGCGGCCCAACGGCTGACGCTGCTTTCGCACCTGCTGGCGCGGCTACCCGGCAGCGGCATTATCTACTGCACCACCACCCGCGATTGCCGTTTGGTGGCCGATTGGCTGCAAAGCGAAGGGTTCGCGGCGAAGGCTTACTATGCGGATGTCGAGGAGATTTCGGCGGATGATCGGGTCGCGCTGGAAGACCAGTTGATGCGGAACGAGATCAAAGCACTGGTGGCTAGTGTCGCGTTGGGGATGGGCTTCGATAAGAGCGATCTTCATTTCGTTATTCACTACCAGTTGCCGGGGAACATCATCAGTTACTATCAGCAGATTGGTCGTGCAGGGCGCGGCATTGATAACGCCCATATTGTCCTCATGCACGGTTCGGAGGATGAAACCATCCAGCAGTATTTCATCGAAACCGCCTTCCCCAAGCCGGAACGGGTGCGGGAAGTGGTGCAGGTTCTGCGCGAAAAACCCCACAGCCGCAGCGAACTTCAGCAGCGCGTGAACGTGCGCCTCTCCACGCTGGAGAAAATTCTGACGCATCTGGAGGTGGAACATATCATCCGGCGACAAGGGAGCGATTATGAGCTGATGCAAACGGATCGAACGCCGGATTTCGGACGCTGGGATGCCGTCACTGCCACCCGCTATCGTGAGTTGGATGCTATGAAAGCCTATTTGCGCGAACCGGGGTGTTTGATGCGCTATCTAGCCGCCGCGCTAGACGACCCCTCCCCGGAGATGCGCTGTGGTCGCTGCAAAACTTGCACCGGGGCGGTCAGCGCGTTTGTGCCACAGGCAGCGGTCATCCAACGGGCGCAAACCTTCCTGCGGGAAGGCAAACCCATTTTGTTCGAGCCGCGCCGCCGCTGGCCAGCGCGTAGTGCCGAGTTCCCCAAAACCACTGATATTCTGCTGAACGAGACCGGAATCGCGCTGTGCAATTACTATGATGAGGGGTGGGGGGCGCTCTGTCGCAAAGGGCGTGATGCGAACAGGTACGGCGATGATCTGGTGGAGGCCGCCGCCGCTGCCTTGCGCCGTTACTGGCAAGAGGCGGATATTCAAATTGGCGGCGTGGTCTGTGTGCCTTCGTTGCGGCGGCCTGCGCTCGTGCCGGATTTCGCCAAACGCCTAGCCGCCGCGCTCGGGTTGCCTTTTGCTGCCGTGATCGAACATCAACAGCAGCATTTGCCGCAGTCCGACATGCGAAACAGCTTTCAACAGGCGGTCAATGTGCGTGGGCGATATACGCTGCGCCAACGCTTGAAGGGCAAACCTGTGCTGCTGGTGGATGACATCGCGGACTCGAAATGGACGCTGACGGTGGTAGGCGATCTGTTGCAGCGGCATGGCAGCGGGAAGGTGTACCCGTTCGTGCTGGCCGTCACCAACACTGCCGAATGAGGAATGAAGCACTATGAACCTCACCACGCCGCAAGCGATCAGGGTTGTTCGGATGACGGCCTCTGGTGTGATGGTCATGACTTGAATGTGAAATGAGTTTCAGACGAAGCGGTGTTAAACCCGCTTATCTTCATCCTCGATACGCAACACTGTGAGATGGGGATGAAGATAAACGGGATAGGATGCTTGTTAGGGCGTGATTGTGAAGGTGCAGCTATCGGTTCCGCCGTGCGAAGTCCAATAGCCGGCTACAGTGTGTGTGCCCGCTGTTGCCACCCAATCGGCGCGTGCTCGATCACCGTATCCGTCTGGCCCCCCGCCGCCGACATGCAGCGTGGTTCCTTCGTAATACACGGATAACGCCGTGCCGTCTACTGTGATGACTGCTGAATGTCCGGCTAGAGCAGCTTCTTTTTCTGCCGGAGTGGGCCAACGTCCGATGCCATCCTGAAAAGTGATGAGTTGACCGGGGCGAACAAGGTTCAAATCCGCGCAACGATGTTGAATTTCAAACGTGCCGCCTACAGATGGGCTGCCCGATGGGGGCGGTGGGGGCGGGGCGGATGTTGCGGGGGGATCGGGTGGTGTGATCGGTGGTAGCCCCCCACACGCACCAGCCTGATTGACCAGATCACTACGCACCCACAAACCGTTGGACAGCCGCCACCATGTGTGACCGTCACTGTCGGTCGCAAATCCATCCGGTGTGGCCTGTTCACCAGCCTGCAATTGACCATTCCACGCATAATTTGTTCCCGGCCCACCGCGTAAATTGACCATCTTATCGGGTGCTATGGTACAGGTATCTCCTGCCCCAATGTTGCTGAGATCACCACTTTCACCCGCAGGGGGTTGCACATCATAATCGAGCGAGAAATCGCAGGTAGGAGGTGAAACGGGCAGCAGCGGATTGTTCATCAAGCTCAGGCACCCGTAATGGATGATTCCTTCTACGTCCGAATTGCTGCTCAAATCAACCAGTTGAGAATCCTCATCTACCTGACCGTCCGCATTGAGTGTCACCGCGAAAGTTTGCCCCGGTTGGGTCATTTCGGCAGCAAAGGCGAGGTAGTGTACCGTGAAATGTCCTTCAACGAGCGTGCCTACGAGTACAGGTGTACCGTCTGGTAACTGTGCTGAGGTAAACAGCAGGGTTGATCCCAGACTAAACTCTAAGCTGTTGATTTTCAGCGTCACGGTAAGGTGATCCGGGCTTTGCACCGCCAGCATATTCGGTGCTTCCCGGCATGCCGAACTGCTCAGACCATTTCGGAAATAGAAAGCTTGCATCGGCGTATACGCTGCTTCGATTGACTCATCTGTTGCTGGTAAGCTCGCCAACTGACTGGTGTCACTTACCGTGACCAGACTTCCTTTTATCCATGTGCGTAGACCTGTTTCTTGAGCGACTTCAAACCAATCGCCATCCGTATTGACCCCGACAATCTGGAGAATTTCGCCGATTTCTGCACTTCGCACGACATTGGAAGCAGTCGTGGGTAAGCTGCGTAAATTGGCGCGAACGGATACTTGCGCCGGAATGGGTGTAATTGGGGCGTGTACCTGATCGGGCGTGACCGCATTTTCGAGGGTCGCATCACCCATTAATAACAGGGTCACGGCCTGTCCGGGAAGCGTATCGGGAATATTGGCCTGCACTTTCAAGGCTGCAACACCCCATTGGTTGGCTGCAATATCTAATGGGGTAGTTGCCAGTCGCCGGAGTTCAGCCAAGATGATGCGATCCGCTGGTTGGCTAAAGCGCGAATCGTCAGTTTCTTGCCAGAATTCCGCGATAATCTGGTTGTTCCCATAGCAAGCTTGGTTTCGTTCCAGATCACCGCATGCACTGGCTACTGCTTCTAGCGCAGCAGCAACATAAGCCGGACACACATCGTTATTCTGGGCAGAAACAGT
>CAIVEA010000246.1 GCA_903904765.1 uncultured Chloroflexota bacterium | reverse complement strand
GGAAGGCCATGACGGGCAGTGTTGGTTTAGTGCCGACGATGGGGGCGCTCCATGCGGGGCATTTGGCGTTGGTGGCGGCGGCGCGTGCTGAGAACGCACATGTGATCGCTACAATTTTTATCAACCCGACGCAGTTTGCCGCCAACGAAGATTTGGCGAAGTACCCGCGTGATTTGCCGCGTGATCTGGAGATGCTGCGGGCGGCGGGGGTGGATGCAGTGTTCACACCTACGCCGGAACTGATGTATCCGGCGGGCTTCCAAACGTGGGTCGAGGTGATGGAAGTCTCAAAAGGACTGGAGGGAGCACGCCGTCCGGGGCATTTTCGCGGCGTGGCGACTGTGGTTGCCAAGTTTTTCAACCTGACGCAGCCGGATGTGGCCTATTTTGGTCAGAAGGACGCGCAACAGGTGGCTGTGATCCAGCGTATGGTGAAGGATATGAACTTCCCGCTGCGGGTGGTCGTCTGCCCGACGGTGCGCGAGGCGGACGGACTGGCGCTGAGTTCGCGGAATGTGTATCTGACGGCGGAACAGCGGGCGGCGGCGGTGGTCGTGCCGCGAACGCTGGCAGCAGCGGCGGCGGCTTACGCAGCCGGGATGCGCCACCCCAAGCAATTGCGCGAGATTATGATGTCCGAGGTGGAGCGCGAGTCAGGGGCGGCACTGGAATATGTGTCGGTGGTGGCTGCCGATACGTTGACCGAACTGGATGTGCCGTCGGATGCGCCGCTGCTGCTGTCGCTGGCGGTGCGCTTCGGTACGACCCGCCTGATTGATAACCAGATTTTGAACCCTTCAGCGTCTTCATAAGGGTTTCTGAGCAGAATCCGATACAATTCCGATAATGTGGAGTGATACTGTTCGCGTGCTGGCAGCCCTTCAGTCATGAAGCGGGTGGGCGGTTTGCTGTGATGCGTTTGAGAAAGGCAAGCGATAATGTACGGCTTTGGAGGATTCTTCAACTCCGGGTATTTCCTGATGGTGTTCCTGCCTACGATTATCCTGTCGCTGGTGGCGCAGGGGCTGGTGTCATCAGCGTTTAGCCGCTGGGGGAAAGTGCGGAACAGCACAGGCTTGACTGGCGAACAGGTGGCACGCCGGATTATGAATCAGGCCTCGTTGCAGGTAGGGTTGGAAGGAACGCCGGGACAGCGCAGCGACCACTTTGACCCATCGGCGCGTGTGGTGCGGCTGTCGCAGGAAGTGGCGACGATGCCCTCGGTGGCAGCGATGGCAGTGGTGGCGCACGAGTTCGGGCATGTGCAGCAGTACCAGCAGAAATCGCCACTCATCGCGATGCGAAGTTTCCTCGTTCCAGCGATGCGCTTCAGTCCGATGGTGTCGTACTTCCTGATTATGATCGGTCTGCTGTTCAACATGATCGGTTTGGCGCAGTTGGGCATCTTGTTCTACGCGGTGGTGGTGGTCTTTATGGTACTCACACTGCCTGTTGAGATTGACGCGAGTATGCGAGGGATGCGCTTGCTGCGCGAGACGGGCATCATGCAGTCGTCAGAGGAGAGCAACGGCGCGAAAGCGGTGTTGACAGCAGCTGCACTGACCTATGTGGCGGCAGCAGTGACTTCGCTGCTCAACTTGCTGTACTACATCAGTTTGGTAAGTAATCGGCGGCGCTAGACTCTGATAGTCAGACGAGAGAAATCCAAACGGGGCGGTTGTGAATACCGCCCCATTTTGTTTGTGATGGACTTTTAGTCGTCGCTGCCGTGTCCGCCATTGTCGTCGGTTCCGCCGCTGCTCCCGCTGCCACTATTCCCACCGTGATCGTCGGTGGGGGCGCTGCCGGGAGAGGACGAGTCGCTGCTACTCTCCGATGAGCCACCTTTGTCATCGGTTCCATCGCCACTTTCCTGCGTGGCGCTGACCGATGTTGTTCCCGGCGCTTGGGTGCTGGTGGTCGAGGTGCGGGGCAGTATGAGTGTATCGCCTACCACGATGAAATGCGGATCGGTCAGGCAGTTAACCAGCAGCAATTGCTCCAGCGTAATTCCCCGGTTGGTCGCCAATCCTGATAGTGTGTCACCCGGTTGCACGCGATACTCTACCCAGCGCGTGGGTTGCAGTGTGGCGCACAGTGTCGGGCCAGCCACCGGTGGTATGGCGGTCTGGGTGTAGGTTGAGGTGGCTGATGGCCTGACTGTCGCTGTTTGAGTGGGGCTGGGGGTAGGTGCTGGTCTATTGGTTGGCGTGCTGGCGGGTGAGGGGGTAGCCGCCATAGTCGGGCTGTCGGTGGCGGTGTGACTCGCAGTGACTGTGGCCGTTTGTGTGGTGGTCTGCGTTGCGCTGGGTGTCGCGCTCGGCGTGGTGGTGAGCGTGGGCGTGGCGCTCGGAACGGTTGTTGCGGTGCTGGACGGGATGAGCGTTGCGGTAGGCGTGGGCGACTGATGCTGATCGCCCGCTTCGATCAAGGTGATGCTGCTGGCGATCAACTCGCCATTGGGTGTGGTATAAGCAGCCACCTGAATCCGATCACCCGCCAGAATTTCCGCAGCGCCTGCTGTGTCCGCCGGAACATGCAGCGGGAGTTCATCTACCAGCCAGCTTGTGCTGTTGATAACAACGACTGTTCCTTCAAAGGATACGTCCGTGACACGGTTCAGCGCCAGTAGTTGCTTGATTTCGTCCTGACGGCGCTCATTGAATATGCTCGCAAGTGCCGGATCGCCAGACAGGGATTGTTGCAGGCTTTCGGTGATTTGCTTCAGTCCATAGAGCGAATCCCCCGGTAGACTGTTCTGTGCGGCAGTCCCCGCGCCAATGGAGGCGAAGAACACGATTACCAGCACCGCCGCCGCCAGATTGAGATAGGGGCGAAAGGGCGAGGTGCGCCGCTGCGGTAGGGGTTGGCGGAGGGCTTCCTCAAAGCGTATCCGTCCCCGCGTTTTGGCCTGCTCCACTTCCAGCACAGGCGCATTCAGTCGGTCAAGCAGTCGTCCGGTTTCGAGCAGGGGGCGCAGCGCCGCCGCATAGTTCGGATACAGGCGTAGGCAGTCCTCTACCGTTTGTCCGGCAGCAAGACGATCAATCGAGTCATTGAAGGCGTTTAGAAAATCCTGATTAGCCACGACCATACTCCTGCTGGACTTCGCCCAACACTTGCCGCAGCGTAGCAGTGGCGCGGAACTGAAGCGATTTGATGGCCGCAAGATTGCGACCCATGATGTCGGCTGTTTCTTGCAAACTCAAACTTTGACCGAATCGCAAGATCAGCACTTCCTGTTGGTCGGGAGCCAGCATACGCAAGGCACGCCGCGCTCGTTCGACGCTTAGCGTCTGGATGAACTGCACTTCCGGGTCGGTATCGGAGGAAGCGGGAACCCATTCTTCCAGTGCTTCTGTGCCGAGATGGCGGGTGCGCCCGTAATGGTCGTTAAGTTGATTACGTGCCACCCGGAACAGCCACCCACGTAGGCTGTGCTGTGGCGCATTACGTCCGCGTAAGGATTCGACCAGTTTCACGAACACCTCGCTGGCAATATCTTCGGCTTGATCGCGGTCATCCACCCGCAGCCGAATAAAATTATAGATCGGGCTGAAATAATTTTCGTAAATTTTCATGAGTGCGTCACGGTTTCCCTGACGGGCTTGTGCCAGCAATCGGTCTTCAGTCGAGATGTCGGGAAGGACGATCAGGATCATCAGGTCTCTTCCATGTTCACAAGTGGTTTCAAGGTAATTTCCCAGATTAGATTGAACTGATCTCGGTAAACGAGTCGCATATTGGGGTCTTCTTCGGCTTTTTTCTCGAATGCTCTATGACGGGTGTCGCTGACTACATAACTGGCACCAAAGACACGTTGAATTTCAGTAGATGGCTCATCCACTTTGCCCTGTGTGATCTCTACCCAGCGATCCCATAGGCTGACATTTGCTCGCTCCAGATAAGTGGGATCCAAGCCAATCAGATAATGGTTATGCGTATTATGGAAGAAAAGGCGCGTAAAATCATCCCAATCAGTCTGGAAAATCATTGAGTCGGATGGTGTATTCTGTTCTAGCCAATTGGCGGCACCAGCCAGATAATCGGCATGGGGTGCACGATTAATCAATTCCTGCGAACTACGCAAATTGAGACTTGTACTCACTGCAATCAGCACGAATGCTGCGGGAATGGTTATTCTGGAAACAGCTAATGGCATAAGTGGCACAGGCAAGATAGAGATCAGAGCATGAGCCGAACGCACCACGCTCACAGTGCCGAATAGAGCTGCGAAGGCCGGAAAATACTCGATAAATCGGCGCGATTCGAATGTCATATAGAGCGTGAGTAGCGTCATAAATAATAGCGTGTTTTCAGTGACATCTCGTTTGTGACCTATGATGCCGGGCAAGACTAAACCTAATGCAAGCGCAATTAGCGCCCCGCCGGAATTTTCGAGGAGACCTGCTGTGGAATAGGGGTACCATTCATTGCCCACTTGGACGCTACTCCCCAAGTCGATTTTAGCACCTAAATGTTCCGCAATGAAAGTTATATTGTGAGGAAAGTACGGGTTAATAATTAATCCTAATATAACACCAGCTAACGTATAGAACAAAGGGCGCAGGTCAAACTTTCGGTCTGAAATCCATGAGGCTATGGTATAAGCTGCTGCCACGCCAATAATCAACACAAAACCGTTATAAAGCCATGTAAATGAAAAGGCTATGGCTATCAATGCCCTATATTTGCCTGTGAATAGCGCTAGTAACGCAATGATGAGAACGAGCAGCGCCATGCCTTGTGCGCGTACCATCAGTAATCGGTATATGAAAGGACCTGAAACG
>CAIVEA010000245.1 GCA_903904765.1 uncultured Chloroflexota bacterium | reverse complement strand
TCGCAATCGTGATCAGCAGATGCACCACCTGTTCAGCCAGCGCAAATAAAAGCAGCGGCCACGCCGTCAGCGCCCGCTGCTGGGATGAGCCTGCCATTGACACCGCGCCGTCTCGCACTGAATCTTCGACCCCATCCCATGTGATGGGCGAAACATTGTGGTCAAAGTAATTGCCTTCCATGTTCCAATCCATCGGCACGACGGATGTACCACCTGCCCCTGCCCACGTCGAAGGATTGGGGTTTTGCAGGTAGATGCCGCAGCCGGGCGAGTAGACGGGCTGGGGATAACCCATGACATCCTGGGCGTGACCACGCAGATACGCCATCGCAATATCCAGCCCATCAATCGGTCCGGGTCCTGTCGCCCCCGGCAGGTAGACATCAAACTGGTCGCACAGCGGTCCTAAATCCAGATCGTTGGAATTGACCTGCGCCAGCGACGAAAAATCTCCGGCATTGTCGTCCAGTCCCTGAAGGACGCTCAGGTACATCACCTGACTGATATTCAAGCGGAAGGTGTTCATGCCCTGATAGAAACTGGGACCAATCGTGAAGAACAACACCCCTGCCACATACCACATGATGGCACTGCGCGGCGCGACGACATCCAGGCGGATAAATGCCGCCAGCAGATAAGTGATTCCTAGCACCAGCAGTGCGACCACAAACACCACACTGACGGCAACGCTCAGACTGTTGTTGGTCTGGGCGATGATCGGCATGAAGGCATTTTCGATCAGCCAGTTATTGACCAATTTCACTGTGTAGCCTGCCATCAGCAGCGCCTCTTGCAGGCTCCAGTGAACCCCGGCAATCAGGACGATGACGCTGTAGAACAGCTCATCAATCATCCGTGCGAAATCAGGCATGGTTATTCCTTTCTTCTAATCGGTGACATCGCCGGAGCAGTAGGGATTGGCGGCGTTGACCCAGGTGATACGATTGCCGCCCTCGCCGTCCAGCAGGTAGGCAAACTGGTTGACGCTCCCGGCAGGGATGTAGGCCGCCAGTCTATAGACCCGCGTCGAGCCGGATGTCAGCGGGTCGTAGTTTTCATTTGCGAACCCTGCCGCAGCCATTGCCACTTCTGAGGTTTGCCATGTTCCGGTTTGTTCGCCGCTGGCTGTATTGATACGGGTGATGACCATCAGGGCAACGGGGATGGTTTCGTAAGTGGTACTCCCCAGATTGCGGATTTCCAGCCGCCACGTCACCAGATTGCGCGACCCTGCGGGCTGACTTTGCACATTTTGCAGGCGGAAACGCAGCCGCAGGGGCGCACCGGACTGCCCGACAAACACGGCATCCCCGACATAAAAGTCCTGCGGTGGGCTGATCGTGTAGGGTGTCGGCGGTGGCGGCAGCGTCGGGATGGGTGTCCCTGCCAGTGTTGTCGCTGTCGCCTGTGGTACGCTGGTCGGGCAGGTATAGGAAGCCAGATCAGTCACAACCGTGCCGCACGCCAACACTGCAAAGAGCAGCATGATCGGCGCGACCAGCAGATAAATGGAGCGCAGCAGCATGGAACGCTGCACCTGCACCAGAGACAGTTCATCCTTCATCACAGTTGTCCTCATTTAAGGAATCAGACCGGGTTGGTTGCCGGGCGTGAGCAGCAGGGTGAAACGCACATTGCCGCCGCGCCGACTGTTGGGAAGCTGCCAGACTTTGCCAAAATACGGCACGACCACCCGCGCCTGCGCGGAAGTCACCACCTGAAGCTGGGCAAAGCCGCTGCTGTCGGTGAATGCCTGCGCGATGACGCGGTTTGTTCCCACTTCCACCACCCGCACTGAAATACCCGACACGCCTTCCGCCGGATCGACAGCGCGGTTGCCGTTTTCGTCATAGGCAATGACCACTGAAACGGTGACTAAACTGGGTGGAATCGGGGTCGTGGTCGCCTGCACTGTCGGCGGCGCACCAACCAGTTCCACGCCAGCCGCAGGCATCGGCTGAGGAGTCGGCGTAAAGGTCTCGACTGGCGGCGGAATAATGAGCGTGTTTGCTGACCCACGAAACACCTGCACGGCATCCAGCGCCAGCACATAACCTTCGCTCTGCGGATTGCGCCCCTGGGCGCTGCGTAGTTCCAGCGTGTGTGTCCCGCGTCCAACGGTGTAAACCCGTGTGCCAGGGAACGCGAGTTCGGGTGCGAAAGCATCTATGGTGTCGATCACCACCCCATCCACCACGACCTGAAAGATGCCCATGTTGCGGGCAGCGACGTAACGGATGCGTAAGCCTTCGCCTTCAAAGGTGAAGCTGGCATAGCTCTGCCCATTTTCGCTGCGGTGATACTGCCCCCGACTCGCATTCGCATGGAGACGTGGCTCCCAGGGCGTGCTGTAATGCACTGCCGGGTTGTCTGACTCGAAGCTGAACCAGCCTTCATAGGGCGGCGGCTCATTCGTGGCATCGGGCAGCGGCTCGATGGGCTGCGGCGGTGCGGACAGCAGGATCGTGCCGAAAGGAAAGTCCGTTGCGGTGGGTGGCACATACACACCGGGCATGACCGCGCTGATTTCGACCACCCGTGTTGAGAGCGTCGGGGTTAGTGTTGGTGTGAAGGTCGCGGTCGCCGTTGGGGTGTAGGTGGCTGTCTGTGTCACCGTCGCAGTGCGTGTGTCCGTCGCCGACGGTGTGTGTGTTGGTGTAGCGG
>CAIVEA010000244.1 GCA_903904765.1 uncultured Chloroflexota bacterium | reverse complement strand
GTCTATGCCGTCGTTGGCAATCTCGGTTGCACCGGGGTGGATGGCGCTATCGTTATCGTTGCAATCTACGCTGGCGGGATAGGTATCGCCATCCGTATCGGCTGTGGTGGTATCCGCACCACTGCAATCCTGATCTATGCCGTCATCCGGCGTATCGGTCGCGCCGGGGTGAATGCTGGCATCGTTGTCGTTGCAGTCCACACTGGCGTGATAGGTGTCGCCATCCGTATCGGCTGTGGTGGTGTCCGCGCCGCTGCAATCCTGATCTATGCCGTCATCCGGCGTATCCGTCGCACCGGGGTGGATGCTGGCATCGTTGTCGTTGCAGTCCACACTGGCGTGATAGGTGTCGCCATCGCTATCCAATGTGGTGGTATCCGCGCCGCTGCAATCCTGATCTATGCCGTCATCCGGCGTATCCGTTGCACCGGGGTGAATGCTGGCATCGTTGTCGTTGCAGTCCACGCTGGCGTGATAGGTGTCGCCATCCGTATCGGCTGTGGTAGTGTCCGCGCCGCTGCAATCTTGGTCTATGCCATCGTCCGGGATTTCCGTCGCACCGGGGTGGATGCTGGCATCGTTGTCGTTGCAATCCAAACTGGCGGGATAGGTGTCGCTATCCACATCGGCAGTGGTGGAATCTGCGCCACTGCAATCTTGGTCTATGCCGTCGTCCGGGATTTCCGTCGCACCGGGATAGATCGTGCTGTCGTTGTCATTGCAATCGAGGGTACTGTTGGACTTATCACCGTCGAAGTCAATGCCATCTACCCCATCGCAGTTTTGGTCAATCCCGTCGCCCAGCGGATCATTTGCGCCGGGGTGAACAGTGGCATCATTCAGGTTACAATCTGCGGGGGCGGTATAGCCATCACCATCCTGATCGTTACCCGTAACATTGACAGTCAGGGTATAGCCCGCAGACACAGGATAAATATTCCACGTTCCGGCACGGAAGGTATAGTCACCGGTGGCGGGAGCCGAGAACGAAACGCGCCCACCGTAGAAAACGGTGTAATTGCCATTGAACACTTTGGCATCACATTCATTTCCGCCAAAGCCACTCATGCTTTCATCATCGTACAGGAACTCCGAGTGATCCGGTTTGTACACTCGAATCCAGAAATCCATCAGGTGAATCTGGTTGCATTCCACATAGGCGACCACCGTTTCGCCCGCAATCAAATGTACGGTGTGATCGGCAGTTTCCGGGCCAAGCGGGCCGCCACCCGATGTAGGGCCAAGCGTTCCAGTGAAAGTAAACGTGCCGGGGTCGGCCTGCACACGCCCCAGATGAACGGCGCTAAAAACCACCAGCACCAATACAGCGATCACAACCGTCCAGCGAAATGATTTCAGATGACTCACCATCATACACAATCCTTCTGCCATCATGCGGAATTGCCATCCCATAGCAGAGCATTTCAATCATTGAACCGCATCATGCCCTACACACACCTAACAACTCACCGATTACAAACGCCATTTCGTGAAAGTTTTACCAAAACAGCCTAACATTGAAGTTAGTTTTTCGTTTGTTTGCCCATCCATCAGCCTTTTATGCGGCTGACTTGTCTTTTACAATGACGTTCATCATCCGCGTGTTGCAGTTAAAGGGATAAACCTCATGCCCCGCCGTTCCACCCGTGCCATTCACAACCCGACCACTGCACCGGATCGGGCGTTGGCCTTTCCGGTTTACCAGACCGCCGCCTTCAGCGCACCGGATAGCGACGGGTTCGCCCATATCAACGAATACGGTTCAGATGCGTTCTTCTACAGCCGCTACGACAACCCCACCTTACGCAATGTAGAAGCGAAGTTGGCGGCACTGGAACAGGCCGAAGCCGCCCTGACCTTCGCCAGCGGCATGACCGCTATCACCACCACGCTCATGGGGCTGCTGCGGGCGGGCGATACGCTGGCCGCCAGCCGGACGCTATATGGCGGCACGGTCACTTTCCTGCGCGACTATGCTCCGCGCTACGGCATCCACGTTAAATGGCTGGACGAGGCCGAACTGTACGAAGTGGACAAGCATGTGCCACAGGCCAAAGTGGTATATTTTGAAACGCCCACCAACCCGCGCTGCGATTGCCTCTCCATCCGCAAGGTGGTGGCGGCGGCCAAGCGTATTGGGGCGCTGGTGGTGAAGGACAACAGTTTCGCCTCTCCCATCAACCAGACCCCGCTGACGATGGGCGTTGATCTGGTTTTGCACAGCGCCACCAAATATCTCGGCGGTCATGCCGACATCACGGCGGGCGCGGTGATGGGTTCGCGGGAACGGCTGGCGGGGCTATTCGGGGCGCGCAAAGTGTTCGGCGGCATACTCGGCCCACAGGATGCTTTCCTGCTGGATCGCAGCCTGAAAACGCTGGAATTGCGGATGGAACAACACAACCGCAGCGCAATGGCGCTGGCGCAGTATTTCGCGGGGCATCCGAAGGTCAAGAACGTGTATTACCCCGGCCTGCCCTCGTCGCCGGGTTATGCAGTCGCCAGCGAGCAAATGACCGGATTCGGCGGGATGATGTGCATCGCGCTGGCTGATCTGAAAGCCGCCCGCGCCCTGTGCGACGGGTTGAAAATCAGTTTGAGCGTGGCGCATCTGGGGACGGTCGAAACGCTGGTGAGCATTCCGGTGCTGACCAGCCATTCGATGCTGTCTGCCGAGGAACTGGCGGGCGCGGGGCTGTCGGCGGGGATGGTGCGGCTCTCTGTCGGCCTCGAAAACACCGACGATCTGCTGGAAGATTTCGATCAGGCGCTCACCCGCGTGTAAGGCGCATGTCATCAAGTCCCCTCTCCAAAGCGGTCATCCGTGTGATGGAGAGGGGATTGAGGGGTGAGGTTCTTAGCCCCTATCCCAGCGCATGGTGACGATGCGGAAGCCGAACAGCCGCCCGAAAAATTGCCCCGCGCCGGATTTGAGCTTCAACGGCATAGGCGCTTGATGCCACGCAATCGTGCGGAAGCCGAAGCGCACATAATACGACTCTTTGCTCTGTTCGCACTCCAAATAGACCGGCCCCGGCTCGTCTGCCAGTAGCGCCTGTATCAATGCGCCGCCCACGCCTGTCCCGCGCCGTTCCCGTGCCACGATCAGGCTGCCCAACTCGCGGCACCGGGGATACGGGCGAATTTGCCCGATGCCGATCACGCTCCCGTCTTCTTCCGCCACCCGAAATTGCGACCAGTGCAGCGCCGTCGGATCGAGCCGCGCCGCCTTCACCCATGCGCGAATCCGTTCCTGATCGCCTGCGACAGCCTGCCGAATGGTCATCCCGGACATTGCATTCATCCCCTCAGTCGTTATACTTCTGCCATGTTATCTCGATTATATGCTCTCACCCTCTCATTTGTCCTCGCCGCGCTGCTGGCCGCCTGTTCGTCGTCTGCGCCTGCCGTGCCGACGGGTATTCCGTTTCCCACCACCACGCCCGGACGCGCCATCGAAGGTCTGCTGCCGACGGTGATCGCGCTGCCGCTGGATGGTGCGCCGCTGGCGAACCCAGCCACTGCCGTCGCCCTTGCCAGCCGCCCCACCGCCACGCCGGACAGCAGCGCCTGTCCTGCGCCCGCTGCGCCCGAACTGCCCGCCCGTCCCACTACCGCCCGCGAGATGGAAGCCGCCATCATCGGCTACCTGAACGGCGGCGGCGCTGCCGATGCGCTGGTGACGGTGCTGCGCGACGAGTGGCAGGTGTTCGCCGATGCGAACGCGGCGCGGGTGGATGCCGATTTCACGGGTGAGGGCGTGCCGGATGTGCTGCT
>CAIVEA010000243.1 GCA_903904765.1 uncultured Chloroflexota bacterium | reverse complement strand
GTTCAAGAAGAACATCAAGGAAGGTGATCGCCGCATCATGGGCATCGGCCACCGCATCTACAAGGCGCTCGACCCGCGTGCCGCCATTCTGGAACAACATGCGGAGGCGCTGGCTAAAAGCAGTGGCAACCTGAAGTGGTTCCAGATCGCCAAGCAACTGGCGGATGCTGACCGCGCCGACTCGTATTTCATCGAGCGCAAGCTGTACCCGAATGTGGATTACTACAGCGCGATTGTGCTGTACACGCTCGGTCTGGATGTGGATATGTTCGTGCCGCTGTTTGCGATGGCGCGTGTCGTGGGCTGGACGGCGCACATCATGGAGCAGTTCGCCAACAACCGCCTGATTCGCCCGGATGTGAACTATGTCGGCCCGATGGGGCTGGCGTGGCTGCCGGTGGAACAACGCTAAGCGGTTACTCTGCCCCGAATGCAAAGCCCCGCGCTATGTGGGGCTTTTTGTTTGTTTTCCAACAAACCGAACCGTATTCGCGGTAGAATGGAGATATCCAATACAGGATTGAGGATGATGAGCCAGCTTGTTGCACTTCCATTTGCGCTCCCGATGGAGGCCATACGGCGTTTTTGCCAGCACTGGCAGGTGACAGAACTCGCCCTTTTCGGATCGGTATTGCGGGATGATTTTCGGCCTGATAGCGATATTGATGTGCTGGTGCAGTTCCGGGAAGGTACTGAGTGGACTCTCACGAAATGGATGAATATGCGCGATGATCTGGAAGCGATATTTAACCGTTCGGTGGACATCCTCACGCGCAAAAGCGTTGAAACCAGCCCCAATTATCTACGCCGAAAACTGATTTTGAGTTCCGCGCAGGTGATCTATGCGGAATGATGATGTCCTGATGATTGATGTTTTGGTCGCTGCAAAGCGTATTCTTCAATTTACGGAAGATAGTCCTTAGGCTGGCCTATTCCCGCAACTGCCGGACGGTGTGGTGCGTATAACAGAATACAGAGCCGGTTATGTGTCCCGGAAAGAGGCCGCCGTGATTCCTGTAAACGCCCTCATCCCCCTTCGCAAAAAAGCCTATGTCACTTACGGACTGATTCTACTCAACTGTCTGGTGTTTCTGTGGCAGACCGCCCAACCCGTCCCCGGCTTAAACGCACTCTTTAAGGAGTACGCGGCGGTGATGTGCCTTGTCGCCCGTGCGCCCTTCGCGCCGGAAACGCTGCTGGACATCCTGCGAAGCATGTTCTTTCACGGCGGTTGGCTGCACTTGATCGGCAATATGACTTTCCTGTGGGTGTTTGGTCGCCATGTCGAAGCCTATTTCGGCAGTCACCGCTTCGCCCTGTTCTATCTGGCGGCGGGGTTCGTGGCCGCATACGCCGAAACGCTGGTGAACAACGGTCTGTGCGTCCCGCTGGTCGGCGCAAGTGGCGCGGTGGCGGGCGTGCTGGGTAGCTATTTGATCTTGCATCCGGGGTCACGCATTCGCACGCAGGTGTTCATCTTCCGCTTCGACCTGCCCGCGCTGCTCATCCTCGGCTACTGGTTTCTGGTGCAGTTGTTCAACGGAATCGCCAGCCTCGGCGCAGTGACGGTGGACGGTGGCGTGGCCTTCTTCGCGCATATCGCGGGTTTCGTGGCGGGGCTGGTGTTCGCCTTCGCCATTACGATGGTTAGTCCCCCGCCGGAACGCTTCACCTACGTGGATTAAGTGCTACACTGGGGCGCATTCTCCGATAAAACAGAATGAGGATGCGCCCCGTGAATAACCGCTTTCGTCTGTGCTTCATACTGCTGATTCTGCTGCCCTTCGCGGCGCTCCATGCTCAGGATGCACCTGCTTCCGCGGGAACGGATGTGAGCGTGCAGGCCGCCGATGGACGCACGCTGTATGGCACATATTACGCCGGACAGGGACGGGCGGCGCTGCTGCTGCACGAGCTATACACCAACCGCGCCAGTTGGGAACCGCTGGTACAACCGCTGCTGGATAGCGGCATGGCGGTGCTGACGGTGGATTTGCGCGGCTACGGACAGACCAAAGGCAAAATCAACTGGAGCGCGGCGCAGGACGATACGGCGATCTGGGCGGCGTGGCTGGCGGGGCAATCCGGTATCACCTCGCTGGTGATGGTGGGGTCGAGCATGGGCGCGAATCTGGCGCTGAACGGCTGCGCGGCGGTAGAAGGTTGTGCGGGTGCGGTTGCCATCTCGCCGGGGCTGAACTATTTCGGCGTTCGCACCCGCGCCGCGCTGGAAGACGGCTTCCCGGCGCTGCTGGTGTACGCTGACCGCGACACTTACCCGCGCAAGGATGTGCCGGACATGCTGGAGATCGGCGCGGGACATGCCGAGGCGCTAACGTTTGAAGGGCGCGAACACGGTATGGATTTGTTCACCGCCCATGCTGATCTGGCAGGCACAATTGCCGCGTGGCTGTCGGCGCGGTAGGGGATATACCCCTCACCCTAAATCCCTCTCCCTCAAGGCGAGGGACTTCCAGAGGGAGAATTTTGGTTGCACTCCTTCCCCTCTTTTCCCCATCGCCCTGAGAGCGTTTCTGGAAAGCGGGAGAACCGCCCCTGATTTGAGGGGGTTTCCAGAAACCCTCTGAGGGAGAAGGGGCGGGGGATGAGGGGTGATTCTACCCTTCGCAGGCGGCGGCGTTCGGGAACAAGCGCTCCGAGTAGGTGCGTAGATTCGCTGCGTCCTCGGTGGGGAAGATCACGAAGATTGTCAGCACGCGGCTCTCGCTCACCCACTGAATCCAGTAGCGCATGGTGTACTTGATGTTGTTCTCCAGCAGCGAAAAGTCATGGATAAGGATTCCGTCCACCGCGCAGGTAGTCAGTTCACGGAACTCGTCGTAGTTGTACAGCACGGCATCGAACCACGCCGGCCCGAAGGTGTCTCCAAGTTGTTCTTTCAGGATGGGCGTATCGAAGTGCAGATAATCGAGGTAGGCCAGCCCGCCGATGGCATCGTTGCGCCATTGTCCGGTGGTGCGCGTCGGCTCCTCGCTGGCGCTGGCAAGCCACGTGTCCGCCTCGAACACATCATCCCCGTAGGATAGCACGGTGTAGATTTCCCGTGCTGCCGGGGCAGTTGGCTGTGTGTCCTGCGCGTGTACGCTGGCAAAGGCCACAATGAGCAGCAGGCTGATCAGACTGATAAGAACAATTCGTTTCGACATCACGCGATCTCCTGAATAATAATCAAGTCTGCCGTTCAATCCGGCTGGACATTCCCATGCGAAAACTGTCGGCGCGTCCCCATGCGCTGTAAGCATCCCCATCAGCGGCGGCGGGCGCGGTGCTTTGACCTGCGCGGTGCTGTTCCGCCAGCGCCGCCGCGATCAACGCTTCCGGCGGCAGGTCGCCCTGTTCGGGCAGCAGCGTCGCCAGATTCGCATCCACGAAGCCGGTATGCACCTCACCCGCCACAAAGACCGGATGCGCCACCAGTGCCCGCAGGAAGGGCAAATTGGTGGTCACGCCCAGAATCATCGTCTGATCGAGCGCGGCGTGCAGGCGGGTGAGGGCTGCGGCGCGGGTGCTGTCATACACAATAATCTTCGCAATCATTGGGTCATAATGCAAGCTGATCGAATCGCCGCTTTCCACGCCCGAATCCACGCGGATTCCCGGCCCG
>CAIVEA010000242.1 GCA_903904765.1 uncultured Chloroflexota bacterium | reverse complement strand
TCTGGCGGCGGCGGCGGCGGAAGGCGCTGCTCAAAGCGGCCTACAGGTGGTGGACATCGGGCTGGTATCAACGCCGCTGGTGTACTGGCATGCGGTTCAGCGCGGTGCAGCGGGCTTGATGGTCACAGGTAGCCACCTTGCGCCCGATCAGAACGGCTTCAAATTGAGTATCGGTGCGCGTAACCTGTTTGGCGATACGCTGCAACAGTTGCGCGAGATGATCGAACAGGGCGATTTTGCCTACGGTTCCGGTCAGGTGCAGACGGATTCCGCTTCGTACAGCCATTACCTGCGCGACATGAGCGCCCGTGTGCAACCACAGCGCCCGCTGCGTGTGGTGATTGACGCGGGCAACGGCACGGGCGGCCTGTTCGCACCGGCGCTGTTTCAGGCGTGGGGGCATGAGGTGGTCGAATGTCTATTCGCGCAGCCGGACGGCGATTACCCTAACCACCAGCCCGATCCACAAGAGCCATCCAATATGGCGGCGCTGGCGGCACGGGTGCGCGAAACGGGCGCGGATGTGGGTATCGCTTTCGATGGCGATGCAGACCGCATGGGTGCTGTGGATGAGCGCGGGCACATCATCGTGGCAGACCGCATCCTCGCGCTGTTGGCACAGGATATGCTCCAGCGGCATCCCGGTGCGGCGGTGGTAGCCGACGTGTTGAGCAGTCAGGTGTTATTTGATGCAGTGGCTGCGGCGGGCGGACAGCCCGTGATGTGGATTAGCGGGCATTCGCTCATCAAAGCCAAGATGACCGAGATTGGCGCGCTGCTGGGCGGCGAAATGAGTGGGCATATCTTCCTCGCGGAGGACTATTACGGTTGCGACGATGCCTATCTCGCCGCCGGACGTTTGCTGGCGCTAGTTGCGGCAGGCGGTCAACCGCTGTCGGCGCTGAATGCCGCGCTGCCCACGCTGTACAGCACGCCCGAATACCGCCCCCGCTGCCCGGATGATCGCAAGGCGGTGGTCATCAGCGCGGTGGGTGCGGCACTGGCGGGTGCTGGCGAAATCGTGGATGTAGATGGCGTGCGGGTGGGCTTCGAGCGCGGGTGGGGGCTGTTGCGCGCCAGCAACACCGAACCTGTCCTCAGCCTGCGTTTTGAAGGGCAGACCGAGGCGGACGCGCTGGCTTATCGTGACCGCTTCTTCGCGGTGCTGCGCCAGTTCCCCGAAGTGGAGTTGAAGGTGTAAGCCGCAACTCTTACGCCCTTCGCCATGAGAGGAAAGGGAGAAGTGGGCGGGGGATGAGGGGCGCTACTAGACAGGCTTCACGCGGATGAGTTCCGCGAGGTTGTGACCGACGATGCGGTATTCGCTGCCCACCTTGAGTTGAAGCGGGCCGTTGAAGGGCGCTTTATGGAACACTTCCAGCGAGCGCCCCGGCATTAGCCCTAGCGCCGCCAGATATTCCAGCCGATCCGATTCGCGGGTACGCACACGGGTGATGACCAGCTTCTGGTTCTCTGGTCCGTCCGAGAGCAGCAAATCGTCCTGCGGCGGCAGCGTCCCTTCTGCGGAAGGGATGGGTTCGCCATGCGGACAGTGGGTGGGATGTCCCGCCATTTCTGCCATGCGCTGCGTCACGGGTTCGCTCAGTCCGCGTGTCAGGCGCTCGGCTTCTTCATGAACTTCGTGCCAACCGAAATGCATCACGTTCACCAAGAACGACTCGACAATCCGGTGGCGGCGCAGTTCTTTCAGCGCCTCCCGCTGACCATTGTCGGTCAAGCGAATACCCTGATAGGGTTCATGTTCCAACAGGCCGTTTTCTTTGAGTTTCGTCACCATGCGGTTGACGGCGGGGGCGCTCACATCCAGCCGATCCGCCAGCGCCGATGTGCCAATATACTCCGCCGAGCCACTGCCCCGGTCAGAGAGGCGGTAAATCTCCGCGAGATAATCCCGCATGGTACGGCTGAGATCGTCCGTCATGCTCCCTTACCAGCCATGTTCCAGACGAGTCACAAGGCGCTCTGGCATGCCAGCAGATCGCATCCGTTTTTGCACCGCGCTCACATCATAGGGGATGCGGCGGTGTTCCCATGTGTTCGTGTCCACATCGAGGATGGCATAGGCCGCTTCAGGGTTCGCATCACGGGGTTGCCCCACGCTACCGGGGTTGATGATCTGCCGCTTGCCGTTCAACGGGCGCGGCTGGCGATAGATGGGCGCAATCGCGTGGGTATCGCCTTCTTCGTTCAACTGTTCATAAATTACGGGCTGATGGGTATGCCCCACCAGACAGTACGGGGTTTCAAAATGCGGGAAGTTGAGCGCCGCAATCAG
>CAIVEA010000241.1 GCA_903904765.1 uncultured Chloroflexota bacterium | reverse complement strand
GTGGGCTGGACGTGGGCGAAAGATGGCCTGAGCGTGGACGAGGCCGAAGCAGGGATTCGTGCCTTTTTGGGTTAAATATCCCAACTGCTGCTCCCATAATTGAGGCAAAGGGAGCAGGAAACTTCCTTTCCCACATTCTTATTGGTTCGCTGGCGCGGATTGTGTTATGATGTGACTGATCGGTCATGTGACCGTGTAGTCACAACTATAGGAGCGCAACCGGATGCGAATCGTGATCTTGACGATGGGAACACGCGGTGACACACAGCCTTTCATCCCGCTGGCGCTGGGCTTGCAGCATGCTGGCCATCAGGTGCGGTTGGCGGGGGCGAAGAACTTCAGCGCGTGGGTGCGCGGCTACGGGCTGGAATACACCCCGCTGGAAACGGATATGATGGCGATGATGAACACCAGCGGCGGGCAGGCCGTGTTGAAAACACAGAACCCGCTGCTGTCACTGCTGGTGCAGCGGCGTGAACTGAACCGCGCAAGCCACCTATTCGACCAATTGCAGGAGGAGGTGTGGCAGGTCTGTCAGGATGCACAAGCCATCATCTTTCATCCCGGCATGGCGAATGGCTACTTCATCGCCCGTCAGCGCGGAATCCCGTGCCTAATGGCGAGTCCCTTCCCGATGACCCCCACCCGCCGCTGGCCTTCGGCACTGTTCTATCACGGCCCGCGTTTGGGGGCGGCCTACAACGGCTTGACGCATACCCTGTTTGAGCAAACGTTCTGGCAGATGGTACGTGCGCCCATCAAGACCTTCTGGGCGGGGCGTGCTGCCGGTTCGCCTGTGCCGCTGGGCGCACCCTTCCGCCGCCAGCGCACCGAACGGATGCCCGTGCTGTATGCCTACAGCGAACAGGCTTTCCCCCGCCCGGACGATTGGCCGGATTTCCATCACATCACGGGTTACTGGTTTCTGGATTCCGCACCGGGCTGGCAACCGCCCGCCGACCTGACCGCCTTCCTTCAGGCCGGGCCGCCGCCGGTGTATGTGGGCTTCGGCAGCATGGGCAGCACCGACAACACGCCGGAACGCACCCAGCAGGTGCTGCAAGCGTTGGCGCTCTCCGGTCAGCGCGGGTTGCTGGCTGCCGGATGGAATGGCCTGAAGCGCGATACCCCGCTGCCGGAAAACGTGTTCATGCTGGACGAAGCGCCGCACAGCTGGCTGTTCCCGCAGATGGCGGCAGTGGTGCATCACGGCGGGGCGGGCACAACGGGCGCGGGGCTGCGGGCAGGCGTGCCGTCCATCATCGTGCCGCACTCGGTAGATCAGCCGATGTGGGGGCGGCGCATCACCGAATTGGGCGTTGGCCCGCAGCCTATCCCCAACAAGCGGCTGACCGCCGAGGCGCTGGCCGCCGCCATCCGTGCCGCGCTCCAACCGGAGGTGCGGGCGCGGACGGCGAAGCTCGGTGAGCAGATTCGCGCCGAGGATGGTGTGGGCAGAGCTGTGCAAATCGTGGATGATTATCTGCGTTGAGCAACTGGATGACGGGGGAGGGATACCCATGCCCAAACAGACCTTTTTCAATCTGCCGGACGACAAGCGGCAGGCGATTATGGACGTGGCGCTGACCGAATTCGCGGAGAATGACTACAGCGGCGCTTCGATCTCGCGCATGGTGGCGCGGTTGGGTATCGCCAAAGGCAGTTTCTACCAGTATTTCGAGGACAAGGACGACCTGTACGCGCAGGTGCTGGACGGGGTGATGGGCGAACGCCTGACGTTTGTGCAGCACTACCCCATCCGTGAGGGACAACCGTTCTTCGACTATGTGGAAGAATTGCTGGAGCAAGGGGTACGCTTCGATCTGGCACACCCGCAAAGCGGGCGCATCCTCCAGCGGGCACTGTTCGGCGCGGAGGCCATCCCCGCCGCCAGTCGTGAGCGCATCCGGGGGGCGCTGCTGGACTATCAGCGGGAAATCCTGCGCTTGGGCGTGTCGCTGGGGGCGATTGCGCCGGATGTGAACCTCGATCTGGCGGCGCACCTGCTGAACGCGGTCATGGCGGATATGGGCGGCTATTTCGCCACCCATGTCCCGCTAGACCCGGAGGCGCTGGCGCGGGGCGAGTGGGACGCGCTGCGGGCAGTGTTCGCGCAGGCCACCCGCATCCTGCGCGACGGCCT
>CAIVEA010000240.1 GCA_903904765.1 uncultured Chloroflexota bacterium | reverse complement strand
TGCCAACTATGGCAATATCGCACCGGCCCGTAACCGCTTTAACACTGCCACGCCTACGCTGACATGGACGCGGATTGAAGGGGCACTGAACTATCAACTGGATCTGGACGACAACGCTTCATTCTCAAGTCCTTTGAGCATCGTGCTGCCGGGGGATACCCTGAGCTGGACGGTGGATACACCGCTGGCAGACAATACCGCGTACTACTGGCGGGTGCGTGCCCAACGCAGCGTTAACCCGATTGTATGGGGCGCATATAGCCAGACCGAAACGTTTCAGGTGGTGCTAGTTCCGTAGCGCCTTGCGGATCGAATAGAATGGGGGATGCTGTTCAAGAGACAGTATCCCCCTGTTTGTTTATCGGCCTATTGGAGCGCGGCGCAGCACGGGTTACAATCCGGTGATGAACAATTCCTCACTCACACTGCTTCCCCGTCATGAATGGATGGTCGTGTATAGCACCTATGACCTGAGCGACGCGCATGTGGTCGCCGGACGGTTGGAGGTCGAGGGCATCCGCGCCTTCGTTTACCGCCAACCGGGGGCAGGGGCGCTCGGAATCATGGTCGGGACGCTGGGCGAAATTAACGTGCTGGTACATCCAACCCAGTATGATGCGGCGCTGGCGCTTCTGGAACCGGAAGATGCACTGGATGAGTTGCCGGATAGCACCGATGATGTGATTTACCGTTGGGATGATGAGAGCGACGATGACGACGAATAATACACTGACGGCTGTGCCGGGTATTCGTGTGGGGCATCAGACCGATCTGGAGGCGGTGACGGGCTGCACTGTCATCCTGTGTCCGCCCGGAACGGTAGGCGGCGTTGACCAGCGCGGTGGTGCGCCCGGAACCCGCGAAACTGATTTGCTCAGGCCGATGCACCTCGTCGAGCATGTTTCGGCGGTGCTGCTGTCGGGCGGTAGCGCCTTCGGGCTGGCGGCAGCGGATGGCGTGATGCGCTATTGCGAAGAACAAGGCATTGGCTTCCCGTTGCGTGGCGGCGAGATTGTCGTGCCGATTGTCCCGACGGCGATTCTGATGGACTTGACGATAGGCCGCCCCGATGTGCGCCCGGATGCTGCGATGGGCTATGCCGCCTGCCTCGCTGCCAGCAGCGATCCCGTGCCGCAGGGGACAGTCGGCGCGGGGACGGGCTGCCGCGTGGGGGCGATGCCGGGGAATGCGTTCGCGCTCAAAGGCGGTATCGGCTCGGCCTGTGTTGATCTGGGGGACGGGTTGGTAGTGGCGGCGCTGATCGCGGTCAGTCCGGTTGGTGATGTGGTGGATGAGCGCGGGCAGTATATGGGGCAGGTTGATCCGCTGCCGGACGGTCAATGCGCGGGTGTGCTGAACTTGCTGCGGATGATCGCCCACTACCCACCTCCGCCCGCCGATGGCAATACTGTGATCGGTGTGGTGGCGACCAATGCCCGCCTGACCAAAGAGCAGGTCAACAAGGTGGCGCAAATGGCACAGGACGGACTAGCGCAGGCCGTTCGTCCGGCGCACACGCTGCTGGATGGCGATACTATTTTCGCGCTGGCGACGGGTGCAATGCCGGCGGATGTGAACGCAGTGGGCGCGTTTGCGGCGGAAGCTGTCGCTGCGGCGATCCGTAACGGGGTGCGGGCAGCCGTGCCGCTGGGGGGATTTCGTGCTGTGCAGCATAACTCTGCATAGGAGTGCGCTCGGCTGAGTATTAAAATGAAGAAGAACAGGTAAAAAGTAGGTTAAAACTCATTAAACAAATTTCTGTGGTGCGTTAAACAGATACGGTTAACATGATGCGAGGTTCAGCCCAATGAAAGATCAAACCGATATGGCAAAAGTCTTGATTATCGAAGACGAACTGACCCTCGCTAACAATCTTGCCGATAAGTTGCGCGGTGAAGGTTTCACCGTTCTCACGTCACTGGATGGCGAGGAGGGTTTGGAGAAAGTGCGCTCCGAACGTCCAGATTTGATCGTGCTGGACATCATGCTCCCCGGACTGGACGGTTTGAGCCTGTGCCGGATGGTGCGGCGTGATCCGAATACCTCCCATATTCCGATTATCATGCTCACGGCACGCGGCACTGAAGTAGATAAGATTGTGGGGCTG
>CAIVEA010000239.1 GCA_903904765.1 uncultured Chloroflexota bacterium | reverse complement strand
TCTCCAACCTGCTCGGCAACCTGCTCACGCTGCTCATCGTGCGCCTGCTCAAAGCGCAAACACTCCCCGGTTGGCGCACCTATGTCTGGATAGGCGTGGTATGCGGCGCAGGATTGCTCGCCAAGCTGAACATAGGCTTCCTGATTCCGGTGGTCGCGCTGGCGCTGGTCATCCTCAGCCTGCGCCTACGGAACTGGCGACCCGTGTTGATCGGCGGCCTCGTCAGCGGCGGACTGACCGTCCTGATCGCGGGTTGGTGGTACTGGCGCAATTATCAGCTCTACAACGACCCGACTGGCCTCGCCATGTTCCTGCAAATGGTCGGACGGCGGGCTATCCCCGCGAATGCAGCACAATTGTGGAGCGAACGGCACAGCTTCACACAGGCCTACTGGGGCTTCTTCGGCGGGGTGAACGTCACCCTGCCGGATGCGGTCTATCTGACTTTCAACATCATCGGCGGTTTAGGATTGCTCGGCGCGATTATCTTCCTGTGCTGGACGCTGGCGCGTAGCACATGGTCGCTCGAACGCTGGTTGCCCGCCGCCATCACCGTGATCTGGCCGGTTGTCACCTTCGTCTCGTTCCTGCGCTGGACAGCCGAAACCCCCGCCTCACAGGGGCGGCTGGTATTCGGTGCGCTCTCCGCCATTTCATTGTGGATGGTCATCGGCCTATTGTGGGCGCTGCCCCGCCGCATCCAACCTGCCATGATGGGCGCGGTCAGCGGTGGTTTCTTGCTGGTGGCGGCGCTCACGCCCTTCCTTGTGATCGCCCCGGCCTACGCCCTCCCGCCCGAACTCATGCCAGCCAATGCACCTCAGCACACCTTCCGCGAAAGTGGCGGCGCAGGCGCGGTAGGCTTGCTCGATACGCGGGTCATCACCACCGAGACACAACCGGAAAGCTATGCACAGATCGAGTTAGATTGGCAGATCATTGAACCCCTCACACATGATTGGAGCATGTTCCTGCATCTGGTCACGCCGGACGGGGTCATCCTCGGTCAGCGCGATGTCTACCCCGGCGGCGGCACACTGGCGACCAGCACCCTGCCCGCCGGACGCGCATGGCGCAATCCGGTAGCAATCTGGATTCCGGCGGCGACCTATGCTCCGATGGATTTGACAGTGGTGGTCGGCTGGTACGATCTGCGCTCCGGCGAACGCCTGAAACTGGACAACGGCGACGAAACGCTGACCATCGGCACAGTGCATCTCCAGCCGCGCCCGGGCGATCTCGGCATACCCAACCCGATCCGCATCAACTTCGACGGGCAGATTGAACTAGTCGGCTATTCTTTGAGCGACCTCAGCCCCAAACCGGGGGATACCGTCAAGCTCACGCTGTACTGGCGCGGCCTTCAGCCAATTCCGCAGGATTACAAGGTGTTCGCTAATGTCCTGAATCCGGCTACGCTGACCAAGTACGCCTCGTCGGACACCATGCCTGCAAACTGGGCAGCACCCACCAGCACATGGAAAGTGGGGGACCTGATCGTGGATGAACACGACATGCCTGTAGACCCGAACACCCCGCCCGGCATCTACGAACTCGAACTCGGATTCTATTTGCCGCTGCCGGATGGCGGCTATACACGCCTGCGAATCGTCACACCGGACG
>CAIVEA010000238.1 GCA_903904765.1 uncultured Chloroflexota bacterium | reverse complement strand
TATGAGAATCAGCCGGTGATTAACCTCACCATTCGCAAGGAACTGCTGCGCCGTCGCGGAGCTATTGCTAGTGCAACGCTGCGTTCGCCCTTTGCGCCGATAGATGCGGGGACGCATGAAGAAATGGGCTGGATATTGCAGCGGGTGGGTATCACCGATCCCACGCGCAAGGTGACTGTTTAAGGATCGGCGGCGATATGCTGTTCGCAGCGTGTCGCTGGCCTGCGAATTGGACGCGCAGGGTAGGAAGATCGAGAACATACTGGTTTATACAAGGAAATAGTCGATGAGTGGTTATGATGCCCTTCAAACACATATCGCCCAATTGAACGATCTGTTGAACGCGATTTCGGTGCTGAAATGGGATGCGCGCACGAATATGCCGCCGGGTGGTGCACAGACTCGTGGTTTTCAACTGGCGACACTCTCGCGCGTTGCACAGGAACAGTTTGTCAGCGAACGGACAGCACGTTTGCTGGATGCTGCTGAAACGGAAGTTGCGGCTGAAGCAGCGGATTCGTACCGTGTTCGCGCTGTGAAGCAAACGCGCCAGTATTATGAGATTGTGCGCCGGATTCCCGTAGAACTCACTGCGCGCAAAGCGACCCTCGCACCGATCTCCGAACAAGTGTGGGCGGAGGCCAAGCAGAAGAATGACTTCGCCAGTTTCGCGCCTTACCTTCAGCAAATGCTTGACCTTGTGCGCCAGCAGGCGGAAGCCATCGGCTATTCCGATCATCCCTTTGATGCACTGGTGTTTGAGTATGAGCCGAGTGTGACCGCTGCTTCGCTCAAAGTCTTGTTTGGTGAACTGAAAGCTGGCCTTATCCCGCTGCTTCAGCGCATTGTTGGTAATGACCGTCCGCTAGAGCGCGATCTGTGGCAGCACGAATACCCGCTGGATAAGCAGAAGGCGTTCGGTTTGGAGATGGCGCAGCGCATTGGTTATGACCTCGAACGTGGGCGCTTAGACATTGCCCCGCATCCATTTGAAATTTCGTTCACACGGCAGGATGTTCGTATTACCACCCGTTATCACCTGAACTATCTGCCGATGGCCTTGTATGGCACGCTGCACGAAACAGGCCATGCGCTGTATGAGCAGGGGGTAGACCCTGCGCTCACGCGCACCGCCCTGACTACCGATTTTCTCGGTCAGTATCCGGTGGGGGGAACCAGCTACGGCGCACATGAATCGCAGTCGCGGTTGTGGGAAAACCAGATCGGACGTAGTCGTGCTTTCTGGGAAGTGCATTTGGATCGTCTGCGCGAAATTTTCCCGGAACAATTGGCAGGGGTTGATCCTGACCTGATGTACCGTTCAGTGAACCGTGTGCGCCCCAGTTTGATTCGCGTGGAGGCGGATGAAGTGACCTATAACCTGCATATTATGCTGCGGGTGGAGATCGAAATGGCGCTGCTCGAGGGTAACCTAAAAGTCAGTGAACTCCCAGCATTCTGGAATGCCAAAATGCAGGAATATCTGGGGGTCACACCGCCTAACGACAGCAAGGGCGTGCTGCAAGATGTCCATTGGTCAGGCGGCGGGTTTGGCTCATTTCCCGGTTATACCATCGGAAATATCATGTCAGCGCAGTTTTTGGAAGCCGCGCACAAACAGATTCCCGGCTTACAAGACTCATTGAACGCGGGCGACTATGCGCCGCTGCTGAGCTGGTTGCAACAGAACGTGTATCGGCATGGACGCGCTTACGATGCGAACGAACTGCTAGTGCGTTCCAGCGGGTCGCCGCTGCAAGTTGCGCCCTATCTCGCTTATCTGGAAGGTAAGTTCAGTGAGTTGTATCGCCTTTCGTAACGTCAGTTATGGATAAGCAGTCGCATCAAGTTGATGATTATCAAGGTGAAGTGAGGGCTTCTTGGGCTGGTGGCAATAAGCAATCAGCGCACACTAGATGTTCACTCAGAAATTGAGCGGACTACGATGACGAGTGTGTTCAATC
>CAIVEA010000237.1 GCA_903904765.1 uncultured Chloroflexota bacterium | reverse complement strand
CTAGTTCGGGGAAGTTCAGGCGATCCCGCGCCGTCGGATACACCGCTTCCAGCGCCGCCGCGCCGATGGCACGATGATCGGGGTGATTTATACCCGTCGTACCGAACCAGAACACCGTCGGGTCAGTCGTCACCAGAACATCCGGTTGTGTGCGCCGGATCATCCGCGCAATATCGCGCCGCAGTTCCAGCGTAGGCATCAATTCACCATCGCGGTAGCGCAGGAAAATAACCTCTTTCACGCCCAGCACAGCAGCGGCGTTGCGTTCTTCCACCTCGCGGATTTCCACCAGTCGTTCCGGTGTCATCTCCGGGTCGCTGCTGCCTTTGTCACCACTGGTCGCCAGCACAAACGTGATCTCCGCCCCTTCTGCCGCCCAACGTGCAAACGTCGCGCCACAGAAAAACTCTGGATCATCCGGGTGCGCGAACACGCCCAGTACACGTTTCGGCTGTCCCTCATTCGCTACGATAGTCACATCATCTCCATTAAAATAGACGGGAAACAATCCAGCGGACATGAACGAGTCACGCCCACCAAACGCAGTTATTCGTCGTCCGTAGGCGTAGATGCGGATTCGGCAGCCTTGCCGGGTTTCGCGCCGCAATCGCACGGGCCGTCGCCATGCTTGGTGCAGGGTTCTTTGGCTTTCTTCTGCAACGCTTCCCACTCATCCAGCGGGATGAGTTCCTCGCGCTTCAGGAAGTAGCGCGTGTCTTCCACAATGACCGTCACCGCATCCTGTAGCGGATGCACATCAATCACTTTCGCCTCGCCGTACTGCGTACCCACGCGCTTATTGCGCTTGGGAAGTTGCTTACGCGCCTCCACATACTGCTCATATTCGTACACCAAGCAGCAGCGCAAGCGTCCACACATCCCTGTGATTTCGGAGGGGTTGAGCGAAATACCCTGCATCTTTGCCATCTTGATCGAAATCGGGCTGAAATCGGTCAGGAAGGTGCTGCAACAGCGCAGTTCGCCACATGCGCCGAAGCCGCCCAGTAGTTTCGCCACATCACGCGGGCCGATCTGCCGCATCTCGATCTGCGCGGTGAACATGCGCGACAGTTCAGATGCCAAGCGTCCGGTATTGGCCTTATCCTCGGTGGTATACAGGAAAGTGAGCATACTGCCATCGTAGTTGTACTGGGCAGCCACAAACTTCACATCCTGAAAGCCGCCGATCTGATTGGCCTTCTCGATGCACTTCTCCAGCGCATCCCCTTCGCGCATCTCCCAGTATTGCTTGAGCGAGAAATCACGTGGGGTCGCGGGGCGCATAATCATCTTATAGTCGCGGTTGTCGTCTTCCGGTTCTACGAAACCGACCACCTCGCCCATCTGCCGTCCCCGCGCCGTTTCGACGATGACATAATCACCCTTCTGAAGTTCGGGATGGGCGCTATAGTCGAAATGATAGAGCTTGCCAACCTTGTGAAAACGCACACCAGCTACGGTTTTTAGCCGGACAACGGGCATATCAGTCATAAAAACACCCTTAACTCACATTTTTGCTTGCTGCGGTTACAATGGTTCCTAACGCTTCCCTTTTAATATAGGCTATACATGCCTACTCTTGCAAAATATGTTGACAGAATTTTGTCAAAATGCTAGTCTCAACCATGCCACGCAACCCGCAACGAAACGCGATTACCCGTTGACGAGAGTTCCTCGTGTAGGGTCTTGTGTTCGCAGAGGACACGTATGAAAACCCTCGTGATGAAATTTGGTGGTTCCTCGGTAGGAACTACTTCCGCCTTGATTCAGGTCTTGAGCATCGTCCTGAACGAACGCGAACAGTGGGATCGCGTGCTACTGGTCGTCTCGGCACTGGACGGCGTGACTGATATGCTCATCGAGGCCGCAGGGCTGGCGAACATGGGCAATCAGCGCGGCTATCGCCGGATTATCGCCAACCTCCGTACCCGCCACCTCGCCATGATCGAGGAATTACCGCTGGGCAACAGCGAGCGCGGGGCGCTGCAAGCCGATATTGACCGCCTGCTGTTCGACATGCTGGACATCTATCAGGGCATGGCGCACTCGAATGACCGCTGGGCGGCCACGCAACAGTTGGATGCTTCCATCGGCGTGGGCGAAAAACTCGCGGCACGCATCATCGCCGCCCTGCTCCGCCAGAACGATGTCCGCAGCGTCGCCATAGACACCACCAACCTGATCGTCACCGATGACGCGCACGGCAACGCCACACCGAATATCACCCTCTCCCGCGCTCAGATTACCACTAATCTACTGCCGCTGCTGGAACGCGGCATTGTTCCGGTGGTGACGGGCTTCATCGGCGCAACCCGCAGCGGGCAACCCACAACACTCGGACGCGGTGGCAGCGACCTGACCGCGTCGATTCTGGGTGTGAGCGTGGGCGCACAGGAAATCTGGCTGTGGACGGATGTGGACGGCCTGATGACCGCCGACCCGCGTGAAGTGGACAATGTGCGTGTCATCCCGCATCTGACGTATGAGGAAGCAGCCGAATTGGCCTATTTCGGGGCACGCATCCTGCATGCTCGCATGATTGCCCCCGTCCAATCCGAACACGTCCCCATCTGGGTGAAAAACGTGTTCAAGCCGCAGAAGCCGGGTTCAAATATCAGTCCCGGTAACGGGCGTTCGGAACGGGCGATCAAAGCCGTCACCTCTATCGCAGGGCTGGCGCTCAGCGCCGACCACAGTGGTTCTTTAGCAACTATCGCGGCACTGGTAGACCAAACACTGTTCGAGAACACGCGCAGTCATGCCGATGTGATGATCTCATCGCAGTCGTCCATGCAAAGTTTCGTGTGCTTCCTCATCCCCACCGTCGCGGGACCGGATGCGCTGCATCACACCCACACCGCCTTAGAGAGCAAACTCGCAGAACAGGCCAGCCTATCGGGGTGGCAGGTGTATCCGGCGAGCATCATCACCGCCATCAGCAACAGTTTCCTTCACCATCCCCAATTGGCGGCGAGCTTGCTGAACGCACTGCGAAACCTACCCGTGCTTGGAATTGCACAGGGGCCATCCCAGTGTAGTTTCTCGGTGGTCGTGGATACCGAACACGCAGATGAGGCGCTTGCCCGCATCCATCATCTGATTCTGGAAACGCACTAAACCACTGCTAGTAGTGGTTGTAGTAGCGTTCCACTTCCCACGCCGTCACCTGACGGTTGTACTCGTCTGCTTCTTGCCGCTTGGCCGCCAGATAGCGATCGCTGATATAGGGGCCAAGTGCGCCTAAAACCACATCATCCTGATTCAGCGCCTCCAGCGCCTCCATCAGCGAAGTCGGCAGCACCTCCAGCGTCCGCATACGGCTGCGGTCTTGGCGCACCAGCGTTTCTTCCAGTGCGTCCGGCAGTGGCAACTGCTGGCGAATGCCGTCCAACCCGGCGCTCAACATCACCGCGCTGGCAAGATACGGGTTGCTACTGGGGTCAGGGCAGCGCAGTTCCAAGCGCGTATGGGATTCGCTACCCCGGTTGATGTGCGGCACACGAATCAGCGCCGAACGATTGATATGCGCCCATGTCACATAGACTGGCGCTTCAAAACTCGTCCCCAACCGCTTGTACGAGTTCACCAGCGGCGCTAAAACCGCGCACATCGCCCGCGCATGAGCCAATTGCCCCGCCAGAAAATGCCGCGCAACCACCGACAGACCGTTGTCATCTGAATAATCCGCGAACACATTGGCATCGGTCTGCGAGTCGTGCAAGCTCTGATGGGTGTGCATACCGGAACCGGGCAGGTTCGCCGCCGGACGCGGCATGAAGGTGCAGTGCAGTTGATGGCGGGCGGCAATCGCCTTCAACGCCACCCGCGCAGTCAGCACCCGATCTGCCGAGGCCAGCGCATGATCGTATTTGAAATCAATCTCGTGCTGACCGGAGCCAATCTCATGATGCGTCGAATCCACCGCGATTTGCATACTCGCCAGCGTCGCCACCATTTTGCGGCGCATGGACTGAGCGAAATCCATAGACATATCGAAGTAGCTGGCGTTATCTTGCGGGGTCAGCGGCTGTCCAGCGCGGAACAGGAAAAACTCCAACTCGATGCCCGTCTTGTAGCTAAAGCCCATCTCCTCGGCCTGCTTGAGCGTGCGAATCAGCACGTTGCGCGGGTCGCCAATGAATGGTTCGCCATTGAGCGTGTGAACGTTGCAGATTAGGCGGGCGGTGCGTTCCTCGGCGGCCTCCCACGGCAGTACCACAAACGTATCGAGGTCAGGCACGAGAATCATATCGCTCTCAGCGACACGAGCAAACCCCTCGATGGACGAACCGTCGAAATGGGTGCCGCTGTCAATCACATCTTCCAATTCGGCGCTGGGCAGGGTCACACTTTTGACCATCCCCGTGATATCCGTGAACCACAGATCAATAAACTGAATCTGCTGCGCTTCGACTGTCGCCAAAATGGATTCTTTTGTGACCATCTGCCCTCTGTGTGATTGCTTTTTGATTCAGTATAAATCAGGGCGCAGCGGAGCATATACCGCCGACATGCCCAAAAGCAGGCTGCAATTGTTGTACAAGAGTGCCAATTATTCTGGAGCGGCCAGCACGCCCAGATGCCCTAACAGCGCATCCACGCCCAGCAGATAACTGCGCCAGCCGAAGCCAGCGATCTGCCCCACACACACCGGAGCCAGCAACGAACGGTGGCGGAACTCCTCGCGGGCATGAACGTTGGAAAGATGTACTTCTACGACAGGCAGACCAATCCCGCTGATCGCATCCCGCAGCGCAATTGAGGTGTGCGTATACGCCCCCGGATTGAAAACCACGCCATCCGCCCAGTTGCGGGCGATATGCAGAATATCAATCAACGCGCCTTCGTGGTTGGACTGTTCAGCACGCAGTTCGGCCTTATGCCAGCGGGCGCGTGCCTCCGCCCATGCGTTGACTTGTTCTAGCGTTACGCTGCCGTAAACTGTAGGTTCGCGTGTCCCCAGCAAATTCAGATTCGGGCCGTGCAGCAGCAGAATTTTCTTGGTCATCGCATCCCCTCCAGAATAGACATCACCACCGATTTGGGAACATCGTGCGCCACGAACGGCTGCCCCACGCCGCGCAGCAACACGAACCGCGAACGTCCGCCCTGCCACTTCTTATCCGTCGCCATCGCCGCGTACAGCCGTTCCGCATTCAGATCGCCAAAGCGCGTGGGCAACCCGATTCGCGCAACCGTTTCCTCCACCTGCTGCACCAGCGCCGCATCACAGTGCTGGAGCGCCGCCGAAAGCCGAGCCGCAGCCACCAGCCCCGCCCCCACCGCTTCGCCATGCAACCACGCATAGCCGGACACCTGCTCCACCGCATGAGCGAAGGTATGCCCCAGATTCAGGTGGGCGCGGATGTTCTTTTCAAACGGGTCTTGCTGCACCACATCCACCTTCACCTGCACCGCCGCCCGGATCATGTCGGCACGGTCAATGCCGGGAGCATCCAGCGCGGCCAGCCCCTCACTGGCGCTCAACAGGTAGTGCTTATAGGTTTCCGCCATGCCGCAGCGCCATTCAGCGAGGGGCAGCGTATCCAGCACGTCGGGGTCAATCAGCACGCTATCCGGTTGCTTAAACGCACCAACAAGGTTCTTACCTTCCGGCAAATCCACGCCCACCTTGCCACCTACACTGGAATCCACCATCGCCAGCAGCGTGGTCGGAATCTGCACGAAAGCCACGCCGCGCATATAGGTCGCCGCCACGAAACCCACCGTATCGCCCACCACGCCGCCACCTAGCGCGATAATCACGCTGTCGCGGTCAGCGCGAGCAGCCACCAGATCGCGGTACAACTGCGCCACTGTATCCAGCGTCTTGTAGCGTTCGCCGTCCGGCATCTGTAGCAGCGCCGCGCCGGAGAGCGCCTGCGCTAGCGTCCGCCCGTACAGGGGCGCTACGGTGCTATTGGTGATGATGATCGGGCAGCCTTTGGGCAACAGCGCCGCCGCCTGCCGCAGCAAATCGCGCTGAATATGGATGTCGTAATCGCCACCGGGGGCGGTCACGCGGATAGGCTGTTGTTCCATAGGACGATAATCTCCGTCGCAACGGCTTCTGCCGTCTTACCCGTTGTATCAATTTGATGGGGAATCGCATCGTAGGCCGGACGGCGCTTTTCCAGCAACCCGCGCCAATCACCGCGCAGCAGCGGACGTTCGGCTTTGTCGGCCTGCAAGCGCTGCAATAGCACCTCCGGCGTGGCAGACAAGCACACCACCAGCCCGGACGACAGCATCACCTCACGGTTGCCCTCGTCCACCAGCATCCCGCCGCCCGTCGAGATAACAAACCCCTCCTGCGCGGCAAGAAAGCGGCACATGCGCCGTTCGATATGCCGGAAAGCCGCCTCGCCCTCGTCGGCGAAGATTTGCGCGATGCGTTTGCCCACACGCTTCTCAATCTCAGCATCCGTATCCAGAAAGGGGCGATTCAACTGTGCTGCCACCAGTTGCCCGACAGTGGATTTCCCCGTACCCATAAATCCCGTGATGACGATATTGGACTCAGGCTTCATAACCGAACCGCCATTCCACATTGTCCATCGGCAAATCCTGCAAACGGGCGCGCCGCAGCGTCTCGAAACGCGGTTGCATCTCGCTCAAGCTGTCGCCGCCCAACTTTTCCAGCAGCGCGTCCGCCAGCACCAGCGCCATCATCGCTTCCCCGATGGGGATGGCACGGGGCAACGCGCAAAAATCACTGCGTTCATACGTGGTCGTCTCAGTCTGCCCCGTTGCCAGATTCACCGATCCCAGTGCCTTGAGGATCGTGGCAATCGGCTTCATCGCCACCCGCGCCACAATCGGGTCGCCCGTTGTAATGCCGCCTTCGAGGCCGCCAGCGCG
>CAIVEA010000236.1 GCA_903904765.1 uncultured Chloroflexota bacterium | reverse complement strand
GTCGGCACGCCGGGCAGCAGCAAGCTGGGGCGCACATTGGCGTACTGCTCGTACCCCTGACGCACAGGCAGCAACAGCCCGTGTAACGAGATGTGGTCGGGTACAGTGGGAAAGCCCACTGCGCCGAAATAGATGGCGGCGAACGGCTCAAGGATTTTGAGCGCATCGTCCGCCATCATCATGCCATGCTTCAGGTAGTATTCGCAGCCATACGGGAATGACTCGAAAGTCATGCGGAACGTGCCAAGCAAATCGCTGGCAGCGTTGATGACCTTGATTCCTTCCGGGCAGACCTCGTGACCAATGCCATCCCCCGGAATCAACGCAATCGGGTAAATATTCATAGTGTTCCTTTATCCCCACATATCCCAAAAAACTCATTCGCTGAAAAAATCATGCAATGCGGTGAACGTGGCCTCCGGCGCTTCCTCCGGCAGATAGTGACCGCAGGGCAACCCGCCCCCGCGCACGTCCTGCGCCCGTTCGCGCCATGCCGTGAGGACATCATACTTGCGCCCTACGAAGCCTTTTTCGCCCCACAGCGCCAGCAGCGGGCAGGTCAGTTTATGCGACAGATCGGCCTCGTCGTGGCGCAGGTCAATGCCCGCCGAGGCGCGGTAATCTTCGCAACTGGCATGGATGGCCGCCGGATTGCTGTAACAGCGCACATATTCGGCATAGGCTTCGGGCGTGATGGCGCTGCTGTCGCGTCCCCACTGGGCTAGTTTGGAGCGCATCCAGTAATCCACATCCGCGCCGATCATGCGCTCCGGCACATCGAACGGTTGAATCAGGAAGAACCAGAGAAAGTAGGCGCGGGCGAATTCCATATCGGTGGTGGTATACATGAAATGCGTGGGGGCGATGTCCAGCACCGCCAGCCGCCGTACCCGCGACGGATGATCGAGCGCCATACGGTGCGCTACCCGCCCCCCGCGATCATGCCCCGCCACGAAAAACTGTTCGTAGCCGAAGTGCTGCATCACCGCCACCTGATCGGCAGCCATCGTTCGCTTGGAATAATGTGCGTGATCGTCGCCGCCGTCGGGTTTGCCGCTGTCGCCATAGCCGCGCAGATCGGTGGCGATCACGGTGAAGTGCTGCGCCAGTCGGGGCGCGATTTTGTGCCAGATGACATGCGTCTGCGGGTAGCCGTGCAGCAGTAGCAGCGGCGCGCCAGAACCCCCGCGAACGCCGTGAATAGGGACACCGTTAGCGGGTAGGGTGAATGTCTCGAATCCGTCAAACATCGTCGCTCAAGAACGCCTTCGTGCGGTCAGAATATGGTTGCTAAGTATACCCGCCGCCGCCGCAAATGCATCCTTGTGGTGTCCCGTTTATCCGGCGAAAAAGTCCTCGATGCTGCGGGCGATTTCTGCGCCGTGCGTCATGGTCGGTACATGACCGCTACCTTCGATCAGGTGCAGGTGGGCGTTGGGCAGGATCGCCGCCAATGTGCGCGAATCGTCTGCTGGCACGATCTGGTCGCCCGTGCTGTGGATGAGCAGCGTCGGTTGCTGAATTTGCGCGGCCTGCGCGTGCAAATTGATGCCGTCCATCAGGTCGTACAGGCGCAGCGCGTCCGCTTGCGAACACCGCGCCAGAATTTGATGCCCCCAGCGGCGTTCGGCTTCATATTGCGGGTCGGGCAGGCACATCTTCACAAACTGCGCCATCGTCTGCGGGAACTGGTGCTGCAACCCCATGCGGAACCTATCGGGCGCGGCGCTGGCCTCGCGGCGGGTCATCCCGTCTACCAGCACCAGCCCCCGGATGCGTTCCGGTTGCTGAAGCGCGGCGCGTAGGGCGATGACCGCCCCCCCCGATTCAGCGGCCAGCACACAGTTTTCCATGTTCAGCGCGTCCATCACGGCGAACACATCATCGGTCAGCGAGTCCAGCGTGATCGAGTCCGTCGGGCAGACCGTTGCGCCCACGCCCCGATGGTCATAGGCCGCCGTGTGCCATGTGCTGCTGAGGTGCATAAAGGGGTCTGCCCACAGTTCCCAGTTCCCTGCCCAGCCGCCCATTGCCAGCAAATGGCGCGATCCGCTACCGAAGGCCACTGTGAACAACTGCGCGTGGTTGTGCGTGATGAACATCGTCTGCACCTTTCGTAATGTGATCGGTCATGTGCAGGCGATTATCGGATAGAACAGCCCTCCAAAGCAAACAGCCCTGCTCAACCGTGGTGGCTGAACAGGGCTGTCGAAAAGGGCGTGGCAGAACCGCTTACGAGCTGGCCGTCGCAGTCGGCGGTACGGGGGTTGCGCTCGGCGGCACGGGTGTGGCACTGGGCGGAACCGGAGTCGCGCTGGGTGGCACAGGTGTGCTTGTCGGCGGGACAGGTGTCGCGCTGGGCGGGACAGGCGTACTCGTCGGCGGCACTTCCGTATTGGTGGCGGTGGCCGTCGGTGGGACTTCGGTGTTGGTGGCCGTCGCGGTGGGTTCCGGTGTGTTGGACGGAACAGGCGTGGCGCTGGCCTCGCTGGTCGGGGCGGGCGTGAAGGTCGGCGTGGGCGTGGGCAGCGGCACGTTCAGGCCGGTCAGCGGCTGGAAGCTCTTGAGTATGCCGGTTTCATCGGGGTAGGCGACCTGCGCGGTGTCAATGTTCAAATCCACATCGGCGGCGACCATCCGCAGGTTGGCGATATGCACGGTGTTGTTCGCGCCGTTCAGCAGCAGCGCCAAACCGCTATTGGGTGCGCCATCGGCATCCACAAAGGTATAGGCGACTGCGAAGCCGGAAGCCGCGCCGCGTGTGGCGGGCTGCACGCTGGTCACGGTCACACCGGGGCGGCTGCTCTCCACCCATGTACGGGCGGCAGCGTCATCCAGCGCGGCGGACACGGCCTGCGTTTCCACGCGCAAGCTGGCCTTCGCGCCATCCATGCTGGCCGGACGACCGGGGGCGCTGTCGGTCAGCGTCCACGCCGAGGGGTAGCGCACGATGAAGCTCTCCGACGGGTCGAAGTAGGCTTTCCAGTCGGCGGGCGTGCCGGCGAAAATGCGGTTGGCCTTGAAGCTGTCCTTCATGTTTTGGGTGACGTACTTCAGCAGTTCCACCTGATTTTCAGGCATGACCACGCGCACGCTGTACACCCAGTCCTGATCGTACCATGCGATCTGGCGGGCGATGAGCGTTTGTTGGCGGGCGTTCTTCAGTTCAAAGTCCAGCCGCAGCGTTTCGCCTTCATGCACGCGGGCGGTTTCTTTGAAGTTCAGCCCGGTCTGCGCGTTCTTGCGGTAATTGCTCCAACTGGCGTTGAGCGCCTCGGCAGTGTAAATCGCTTCTAGTTCATCCACGTTGGTGATGGGCGTGGACGAAATCTGCACCGAGGATTGGATGACGCTGACGAGTTCACCATTGTTCATGGTGACTTCCGCGCCAGTCGCGTCGCCGGTCTGCTGACCGATGCTCCAACCGGTGGGCAGCGCCACGCTGAACAGGCCGCTGGAATGCAGGAAATCTTGATTGAACTGGATGCCACTCATATCCGTCACCACTGGCGGCAGCGTGACGGTGGGAATACTGGTGGCTTCCGGCGTACTGGATGCCGAATTATTGCGGGTGAACAGCGGCAGAATGGCGCTGCTACCGATGGCGATAATCATGATGATGCCAAGAATCATCGTGGCACGTTTGGCGGATTTATTATCCATAGATTGTTCTAGTTCTCCGGTCAGCAAAGGGTGACAAGCGCAGGTTATCATACCTTAAAACACCCGTGATGGTAAAGATTAGGGTTTTGGGGGTCATAAAGGCATTGTTTAGGCGAAACCGCCCCCATTCTGCGGCGCTGTGTTAAAGTGGGAGCAGCATCCAAGACGGGGGATACCGACGATGGCAGATCAGGACACCATCAGCGTCCGGCCTGATGAACGGTTCGATGAAGCGCGGTTGGCGGACTATTTGCGTGACCAACTGGACGGCGCGAACGCCCCGTTGACCGTGCGCCAGTTCGGGGGCGGTGCAGCTAACTTGACTTATCTGCTCGATTTCGGCGGGCAGGAATATGTGTTGCGACGGCCTCCGCTGGGGCCAGTCGTGCCTTCCGCGCATGATATGGGGCGCGAGTTCCGCGTCCTGTCGGCGCTGCATGCGGCGCTGCCCACCGCCC
>CAIVEA010000235.1 GCA_903904765.1 uncultured Chloroflexota bacterium | reverse complement strand
CCGATCTTCCACGCTCAGGCCATCTTTCGCCCACGTCCAGCCCACCGGAACACCCGCCGCCACGCCGCCGGCCTGCACCGCACCCGGCTTCCACAGCGAATGGGCATCTGGCGCGAAGGGCGCGTAACGGGCGGGGTCGGAAGGGCCGAAGATCATCACGGTTTTCGCGCCCGTCGCCGCCGCCACATGCGTGAGTCCGGTGTCGTTGCCCACGTACAGGCGCGCCCCCTGCGCCAGCGCCGCCGCCTGCGGGATGCTCAAACGTCCGTCCATGCGAACGGCGGGGACGTGCATCTGCGCTGCCACCGCTGCCACCAGATCAGCGTCCCCCGCGCTGCCCAACAGCACCACCGAACCGATATCGGCTAGGCGATCTGCCAGCGCCGCGAAGTGCGGCGGCGGCCAGCGTTTGAGGTCGAGCGTCATGCCGGGGTTTTGCCCGCCGCCCGGATGCAGCACGATATACGGCGTTTGAACACCTGCTGCTGCCAGTTGCGCCGCCACCGCCGCCCGTGCCGCACCGGACACAGGCAGATTGGCGTGACAGTTGGCGGTATCCGCACCCAGCGCCCGCGCCACATCGAGGTAAATTTCGGCCTCATGGCGGCGCTGCAAAGGGTCAAGCGGCACGCGCAGGTTGTAGCCGAAGCCGCGCCCGCCGCTGTCCAGTCCGGCGCGTAGGGGAATACCCGCCAGCCAGACCGCCGCGCTCATCAACGGGGAGCGCACCAGCGACACCGCCAGATCGTAGCGCCCCTGACGCAGACCTAGCACGAAGCGCACAAATCCGGCGGCGCTTTTCACAGGCAGCGCCGCCGCGCCCGTATCCCATACGGCATCCAGCAGCGGGTGGCCTTCCAGCACGCTTTTCGACCATGTACCCACCGCCCATGTGAGATGCGCCTGCGGGAAATGCCGCCGCAGCGCCTTCAGGGTGGCGGTTGCCAGCACCACATCACCGATGCAGCACGGCAGAATCAGGACAATGCGTTGCGGGTTCACTTGAGCACGTACAGCCGTTCGCCCGGTTGCATGATCTTGTAGCGTTGGCGCGGGGCATAACGCTCCATCGCGGCGGCCAGATTCGCCATCGGAATCGCGTTGTTGGGATACAGATCATTGTGACCGAGGATGACCATCCCCCAGCCCAGTTCCCGCGCCAGATAGGCAGCTTCTTCCGGCATCAGGTTGCCCACCGCACCGATGTCCACCTCGCGGTACCAGTCGCGGCCATTGGTCGGGATGAGCGCCACATCCGGTGTGGGCAGGCCGCGCATCATCTCCAGATAGCCCTTATAGATGATGGTGTCGCCGGCATGGTACACCGTCACGCCGTTCCACTCGATGATATAGCCCAGCCAGCGGTGGCCTTTCTGCTCGTCGTGAATCAGGTCGTAGTGCGCGGCGGGGACAGCCGTCAGGCGGGCGCTCGTCCCCGGCAGCGTGATCGGCTGGAGCGCGGGCGGGACGAGGAAGCGATCGGGGCTGATTCCGGCTTCCGGCAGCAGGTCGGCGCACCACGCGGGCGCGACCATGCGGGCAGCGGGGGAGGCCGCAGCAGCGGGGCCGAGGGTGGTCGGGTCGAAGTGGTCGAGATGCTCATGCGAAGCCATCAGGCAGCTCACGCCCGTCAGTTCGCCCGGTTGCATGGGGGGCGGGTAGCCGCGCACCCAGAAATCCCCGAAGCGTTCGCGCACCACATCGGTCAGGCAGGGGTCAATCACCAGCAGACCGTCCGGCCCTTTGATCGCCAGCCCCATCTGCCCCAAACCCCACAGCGCGAGGCTGTTGGGGATAATCGGCGTACTTTCGATTTGCGCTTTCAATCCAGCAGCGGCATTCATAAAAGCTCCTTTGAAGAAGTCCATTATTGGGAATCGCTACACATGAGAGTAGAAAATTCCGCGTTAAAGCGCAAGAACATATCCCAAATAGACCTGTGATAAAAAATGGCGAAACGCACTTATCGCAAGTGTGCAAGAGGGAAGATAACCCAATTTCATCCAAACGCGGAGGCATTTGGCAAATACGCCTGTTCATAACCTGTCGAAAAGATTACCCAAACCGTGCATAACTGTTGAAAACATTACCCATATTGTCGAAATGCAGTACGGCGGCCTGTCGAAAATGGCGGGAGTAGCGCGAGTTATGAACACCCGGCCTGTCGAAACTGTTGACAACAGCACGAGTTATGAACAGGGGACTGTTCATAACTTTTGAGGGAAAAATCCCACCGGAACGCCCTTTTTTGGAATAAGCAGGGATATACAAGCCCTTCGCAGCGCATTCTTGCGATAAATATCCCGCAACCGCACAGGCGTTCGGAAAGTTTTCGACAGTTTGAACACCCCTACTACACCTACTATTTTCATTTGAACAATCCTCCCCCCCATAACCCTTTATGCGAAAACCCAACACCCCCGGACAGGCTTGCGATAAGCGATAACCCAACCACACAGGGGATGCGGAGGCCAAGCGCAGGTCAGCATTGTTCGCACAGAACAGCCGCCCTTCTTATACTTATAATGAATACATCTGGACTGAAACGAACGGGAGCGAATGATGCTGCGCCGTAGCTGCGTGATCTGGATAGCCCTGTTGCTCGCCGGATGCAATCTATCGGTTCCAGCGCCCACGCCAACGGTTGCCCCCACACGCACACCGACGGTTGTTCCACAGATCACCGCCAGCCCGACGCACGTTCCTACGCCGCTGGCGCTGTTGCCCACCGCCACCGAAACCAGCACTATCACCGCTAGTCCTGTTCCGCCCACCATCACACCATCAGTGACGGTGACAGCATCCCCCACGCTAACCGCCACAGCAACACGTACAGCACGCCCAACACGCACAGCGACCGTTACGGCATCGCGCACACCGACAGCGACCGTTACGGCATCGCGCACACCGACAGCGACCTTAACAAGTACGCCATCATTTACGCCGACCAGCACGCCGAGTCGCATCCCGACGCTGACGGCGACCGTTACGCCCAGTGCTACGCCCACTGTCACCGCGACCAGTACCCCGCGCCCAACGTTGACGGCAACGGTCACGTCCTCCCGAATACCCACCGCGACCAGCACACCGAGTGCCACACCTGTGCCACCGACCGCAACGGCGACACCGTTACCGCCCACCGTGACTCCGCTGCCGATCATTCCCACCCACACGCCGACGGCGACGATCACCCCTTCGGTCAGCCCAACGCCGAGCGCCACACCGAGCAATACCCCGCGTCCGCTGCCCAGCCCGACGCGCACGTTGACCGCTGACGAACTGGCGTTGTTCAATACGGCTACACCCGCGCCGATGATTGCTACACAAGCGCCGTCTATCACGATCATCATTCCGACGTTGCCGCCCACGCTGGATGCCACGCCGACGTTCATCACCGCGCAGGCAACGGTGGCTGACTTAGGCATTTTCACGCCCATACCCGCCCAGACCACGCCGGTGCTGTTCCCCTCCAGCACCCCTTCGCCGCAGCCGACGGTGGCGTTGCGGGTGACTCTTGCGCCGATCATCGCTGCGCCCACGTTGATCTTTCAAGCACCGCCGACGTTATACCCGTTCGTGGGCGTTCCCGCTTCGCTGTCGTATTCGCTGAGCGCCGATGGCAGCGTGACCGGATTCACGCTGCTGCCGGACATCGCTACCACGTTGTTCGAGCGCAATCCGGTCAACCCGGACGAGTATGTGACGACGGATACCAGCGGCAACCTGTATATCACCGGCGTGAACGGCAGCGGCGCGAGTCGTCCCGACGTGTCGCCCTTCTCGCAATTCATCGCGCTCAACCGCGACCAGAACGATGCCTATGTGTCGGCGGCACGCTGGTCGCCAAATGGTCAATGGCTGGCGTTTATCGTGGCCGGCGGCAAGCAACCGAAGGATGGCGTGTGGGTGTTCCAACCGGGAGCCACCGCGCCGGTGCAGTTGTTGGTGGACTGTCCGCCCGGTTGCGGCATCGTCCTCAACCCGTTTGATCCCAACTTCTGGCAGAGCGTCGGGCTGGAATGGTCGCCCGCTTCGGACGCGCTGTTGGTGCGCGTGAATCTGCCGGAAGAAGGCCGCGCCGGATTGATCGTGCTGCCGTTGACGGGGGATGAGCATTTCCGCGACACCCGCCCGCCTGTGCATCGCTACGAGTACGGCGCATGGTCGCTGGATGGCGGGCGCATCCTCGTCAGCGGACGTTCGACGGATGGGCATGTGTTCCTCGGTTGGATCGGGCGCGACGGCGGTTTTCAAGAAGTAGTGCTGGATGCGCGGGCATTCGGGTTGTGGATGGGCTTCGGGCGGCAGGCGGCGGACGGCGCGATTCTGGCGCTGGGCGCACCGGGCGGTGATGGCGGCCCGGCGCAACCGCTGGCGCTGTACGATGCCTTCGGGAACGCGCTGACCGCCCCGATTGGCGACAGCTTCCCCGAACGGGTGGAGTGGAGTCCTGCGGGGAATGCGGTGTTCGTACAGGCCAACGGGCGGCAGTTCATCGCCAACCGCGCTGGAAATGTGACCGAGATCACCGGACAGGTTGCGCCGGGGCATCCGGTCAACTGGGTGAATGGTGCGCCGCCGGAAGGCCAACCCGTAGCGCCGATGGCTCCGGTGGGCGTGGTGGAAACACCTGTGCCGACCTTCGCGCTGCCGGAAGGGGTGATTGCGGGCAGCAGCTCCAAGTGCTGGTGGTGCAGCTCAACCTGCGGGCCGCGCCGGGGACAGGCTCCGACGTAGTGCGCGCCCCGCTGACAGCAGGTGAGTATGTAGCGATTCTGGCGGGGCCGGTGGAGGCCGAGGGCTACCGCTGGTGGCAGGTGCAATCGGCGGACGGCGTAATCGGTTGGCTGGCTGGCACGATTGACGGCGCACCCACGCTGGGGTGAAGCCTCCGCAGCACGAAGTAGGTTATGGTTCGTAGTTTGTGCAGCCGACAGATTTAAACTCGGATTGGTCGTTCTGAAAGACCGCAATGCCGTCCGTGACCTGCCAGCGCCCACCCGCCTGCGTTTGGTAGATGAGGAAGCTCCGTAGTGGGCGGTTGCCATCGTCTGCAACAGTTGACCACCCTCAGATGGAGATTACCTTCCAGCACCGAATTGGCAATTCAGGCTGAGAAAAACATCGGGAGTATTACCCGGTGGTACGTTTTCAGGATACACAATCGACCAGAGACGCCCTCTACGCACCACCAGTAACCCACTTGTTCCCAAAGCGTTCTGTGCGGTTACACACCACACTTCTTCATAATCCCGATTGCTCAGGCCTAAGCCCCAGCGAAGATTCTGGGGAGCAGATGATTGTTGGCTTGAAAGAATAGTGTAGCCACCCTGAAATACTTGTTCTTGTGCCTCCGCAGGCATCTGCAAGGAGGGGATGTTAACCTGAAATAAGGGGGAGGATGCCAAGAGGGGCAAGAAAAACAGCATGGCACTGATAAGAACTAGCAAACTGCTGCCCAGTAGCCGCGTTGTGCGTAAATCCTGAGTGATGTGTAACGGTTTAAGGGGGACGAGAATTGGGCTAATCAATGCTCCGGCTATGACAAGTGTCGCACCAAGGAATGTAGTATCTGGTAACTGTTCATTGAGCAGGATATATCCGACAACTGTGCTAACGGCAATCTGTATCGGCCATGTCACCATCATAGCTGTAGGCTGACCAATCATCAAAGCGCGAGACCAAAACCAAACCGCTACAGATTGAAGAACGATTTGTAATCCACAGAGCAGGATCACCATTATGGATAGGCTATTCGTTGGCGGTACGAGTGTTGGGTCGAGACTGACTGCCAACCCTATCGCAGAACCAACCAGTGCGGCAAAGGTTGCCAGCAGCGGATTAATGTGTGGGGCGACATGATTCACCATAACGGCATAGCTTCCCAATGCCAGTGGTATGATGGCAATCAATACGCTAATGCCGAAAGAATGCTCTGTGAAGTTGATATTGCTCAGTTGGTTGAGCAACAGGTAAGCTCCTACTCCGGCAATTCCTAGACCAATCACCTGAAAAATAGGTGTCCATTTACCTGATGCCAGATAAATGATGACACCAAACGGGAGGGGCAGCAGATAGGATGCAAATAGCATACTATCAAGGGTAATGCGTTGAGACAGTATATTGTTTACGCTTGTGAAAACACCAAACGATAAGCCGATTCCGATAAGCAGCAACAATTCATGTCGGGTCAGTTTGCGAAAATGGATACGGCGACCATAGATGAGGCCACCCACGATGAGCGCACTCAATACGGAATTCAAGATGAGTAAGCTATGTGATGTGTCCCAAATTAATCTTGAGGTGATGGGTATGACACCCCATAGTACAGATGCGATTAGTCCGTAACCCACTGCACGATAGCCGTTTGGCATTTTGGATACCTTTACCAAGTGAGACTGATTGACGGTGAAATGAATCGGCTCAGCGCTGGTAGTTTGTGCAACCGACAGACTCAAATTCGGATTGGTCGGCATGAAATACTGCGATGCCATCCGTGACCTGCCAGCGCCCACCCGCCTGCGTTTGGTAGATG
>CAIVEA010000234.1 GCA_903904765.1 uncultured Chloroflexota bacterium | reverse complement strand
GGAGCAGAGTCCTTCAGCCAAGATAGCGGATCATCCGCATCGTGTCCCCCTCCCTCAGCGGGCGGGAGATCATCCTCCAGCGTCGGCGCAGACTCCTCTGCAACCAAATTCGCATCATATCCCTGCATCCACGCCAGCGGATTCTGCGTGTCTGTCACCTTTAATTCTTCATCGTCATCCACAAAACCAGCTTGAGCGCGGTTGGATGATTCGTCCACCGTAATACCGCTATCGCGCAACCACGCCAGCGGGTCGTTATCGGTTTCGGGGCCAACACCTGTTACAGTAGCAGGTGCATCATCCAAATCGCCAAACAGATCGTCCTCTGGCATATCCACTACAGACGGTACAGACGGCTCATCGGGTTGCTCTGATCCCGCAAAGGTGAGATCACCAAACAAATCCATCGCAGGAAGCGCCAGATCAGCGTCCTCTGCAATGGGTTCTTCAGCAGCGGGTTCTTCGGGGAAATCGAGCGAAGCCAGCAATCCGGTCAACCCGGTTCGTCGCTTGTGTGGCACTTCTTCATGCGTGGTCGGCTGATCGGAGAACCAGTCATCCGGCAGATGTTCCTCTGGTGCTTGCTCCAGCTTGACCGCAGGCAGCGTACCCGTTGCCCGCATCCAATCATCATCATGCTGAACCAACCCACCCTCGGCAGGCGCTTCCATATTCCGCAACCAGTCAGGCGTTTGCGTGACCACCTGCTCGGCAGCGCGGCGGTAATCCAGTTCCTCCAGACGGAAAGCATCAGATGGAACCGCTTCACCCTGCGCCAGTTCCAGCGCCAGATACGGATCAACGGACTGAATGCGGTTGATATATCGCTGGGCATCAGTGGGACGGTTTTCCGAAAGCCACAATAACGTCAAAATGCGGTTGGCTTCCAAACAGTCGGGCATCTGCCGAACGATTTCCATCGCCGTTTCGCCGGCCTCGATTTTATGCTCGCTCTCCCAGTAGATTTGCGCCAGCAGCACATGCAGATCAATCCGTTCCGGGTTGCGCTCCAACGATTGCTGCACCGTATCAATCGCTTGCTCATACAGGCCGTTCCGCAAATACTGACGCACGACAGCGCCCGTCGTCAGTTGCAAGCGCGACAATTCGATGCGCCGATGACGACGGTAAAGCTCGCGCAGTTGTTCGATGATGTCCGGGCTGTTGGGGTCTTGCTCATACGCCCGTTCCATGTGCCAGATGGCATCGTCAGGGCGCTTGTCTTGCAGGGCAACTTCACTCAGGCCAATATGCGCTGTCAAGTCGTCGGGGAATACACTCAACACACGGCGAAAGACTTCGCCCGCCTCAGCAAAGCTCTGTGTTTCCAGCAGCGCCCGCCCCAGAATGCGGTAGGCTTCCACATTCTTGGGGTAATACTGCAATATCTGACGACAATGGTGGATAGCTTGATTAGCATCCCCACTGTCAAAGAGTGCATCCAGTTTGGCGAGATAATCTCGTAAACCAATATCCGACATGCTTGAGTCCTGTAGCCCCTCAATAGGGGGACGCGGCGCACCATTGAACTCAGTATAACATATATCAATTTCGCTGATGCGCCAAACGCCCCGTAAAGCATTGAGAACATTTCATCACAAGCATGTTCACAAGCTAATTTATCCTGCGGAGGCATCTCCCGCAGATGGTTTGCGGTTCATCAGCTCACCCAACGACAGTCCCATCGAGAGCAACCCGACCACGCCCCACACCACGTAACCCAGAATGTTCACCCCATGAAACAGGAAACCCAGCGAGAGCGCCTGTGCATCTGGCGCACCCATTGCCTGACCTGCCACGAGGAGTGCCGCTTGAAACGGTCCCAGTCCCGCCACGCTAACCGGGATGGCGATGCTGAACGATGTGAGCGCCAACCCCGTCACTGACAGCAGCAACAGGTCGCCCTCGAAGTGCAGCGCCTGCACGAGGCAATACAGCGTAAACAGCGAAATCGCCCATGAGATCAGAGTCCATGTGATGGCGTGGGCGGCGCTGCGCCAGTGCGTCAGCGGTTTCAGCCCATCCAGCACATGATCGAACAGGCGGTTCAACCCCAACCGCTTTAGGAAAGGCAAGAAGCGTTCAATCACCGCCAGCACGCGATGACCAATATCCGGGAAGCGCGAGAAGAAGATCAACACCACGAACGCCGCCACCACCGCCACACCAAACAAATTGGTGGGGCCGATGATGCCTTCCGGTACATTCGGCAGGCGCGGGATGGCGATCACCAGCGCCAGCACCACCAGCAGCGTATCCAGCATCCGTTCCACAATCACGCTGGTCGCCGCCGTCATCACCGGCACGCCGGCCTGCGTCGCCAGCAACGCCCGCACCACTTCGCCCGCCCGCAACGGTAGCAGGTTCAAGAAGAAGCCGATGTTCAGGATATGGGCGGCTTTCCAGAACGGAATCTTAAAATCCAGCAACCCGTACCAGCGGTAGCCCCGTGTCCACATGCCCAGACTAATCGCCACCATTGACAGCAATACCCAAACCGGATCAGCATGGGTGATGCTATCCACAATCTCATTCAACGGCACATTCCGCAGCGCCAACCACAGAAAAAAACCACTCACAAGCACACTGGCAATCAAAAACAGCGTTCGACGCATCGAAGCCTCACTCCCTCAATCCGATACATAACGGGATTGTAGATGATGACAAACAGGCTATCCAGACAAGCGTTACCTATTGGCCTGCTCATCCTGCCCCACCCGTGCGCCCAGTGTAGGCGCTTCCTCATGAGTCAACCAGTAGACAGCGGGCGTTTCGCTCACGAACACCTTGCGCTGACGGTAGGTATTGTTGGTCACGCGGATCGCGAGCGTGTTCTTCCCGGCTCGCACCAGGCCGCTGATGTCAATCGCCCAGGGCGTGGTCCAGACAACCCCGGCCTCGCGTCCGTTCACCCCGACCGTGGCAATCACCCCCACCTTCCCAAGCTCGAGAACGGTTCGACCGTCCTTCGGAACCTCCGCAAGCTCGAACGTCGTCTCGTACATGCCCGTTCCGGAGTAGTGGCGGATGGCCGCGTCCGGATGCCTCGCCCAGTCGGTGAGGGACTCGAAGACGGTTTCGGCGGGAGCTCCCTGGCCTGCGAAGCGAACCGTCCAGGGTCCCCCG
>CAIVEA010000233.1 GCA_903904765.1 uncultured Chloroflexota bacterium | reverse complement strand
TACTACGGTGGCAAGAAAGACGGCGATTCGTGGGACTATGTAGATCAGTCGTTCCTGCCCGGCACGGAAGTGGCGATGGCGATCTATAGCAGCTCGGACACCGCTTACTACACCAACACCGGCAAGGCCAACGGCTTCGATGTCGTCGCCTCGCGCCTGCCCTATAATCAGGATGCCCCCGGCGGCTGGACGGGCAACATCATCGGCGGCGGCAGCCTGTGGCTGGTCAATGGCCTGACACAGGAACAGGAAGACGGCGCGTTGACCTTCCTGATGTGGCTGACCAACACCACCAATGCAGCGGAATGGCATCAGATCACCGGCTACTTCCCCATCCGTCAGAGCGCGATTGACCTGCTGAACACTGATGGCTGGTACGATGTTCTGGAAGCGGCTGGAACCAGCCAGGTCTGGAAAGACGACCCGGCTATTCAGGCCGGCAAGGGTACGAGCTGGTTTGGCGCGAACCCGAACTTCATCGTCGCTGCCCAGCAGGTTGCCGATAGCCAGTCCACCACCGCCACACAGGGCGCGGTGATGGGCGCGTTCCCGGACATCCGCAGCATTGTGACCGGCGCGACCGATGCCATCCTGCTGACCCCGGATGCCGATGTCAAGGCCATCCTCGATCAGGCGGCTGCCGACGCGACCAAACTGCTTCAGGAATACGAAGCTCTAAATGCTCCCTAACTAGGGCGCTCAATTTCCCCAGTTGATTGATTGACTATAGGGGCTTGTCTGCATGAGACAAGCCCCTATCTAATTACCATCCCGGAGGGCAGCTTATGTCGTTTGCCATTCCTATTCTGGTGATGCTGGCAGGGGCGCTGGTGGGCGCTGGCCTGTCCTACTGGCTCACCCACCGTTCGCGCACCGCGTTCGTGGTGGGCGGGCTGGCCGGCACTGCTGGATCGCTCCTGTTCATGGTTCCGCTGAATTTCTGCATGTTCGAAGCGGAACGTACCTCGCTGGATGTCATCCTCGGTTTGATCTTGATTGTGGTCGGCGTGCTGCTGGTCGTACTGCCCGCACAATGGCTGTACGGGCGCTTTGTGGAACGCCGCGCAACGGATTTAGACAGCGCAAAGGGCGGCTCGTTCAAAGGCACATTCACGCCGTTTCTACTCCTCGCCCCTACGCTGGTGATTCTGGCGCTATTCCTGTACTACCCGTCACTGGACACCTTCCGCCTGTCCACCCTGCTCTACCGCTTGGGCGCGAAGCGTTCAGTATTTGTGTGTCTGGATAACTTCACAGCAATGGTTGACCCCGATTACCTGCGGAGCATCATCATCACGCTCAGCCTATCGCTGGCGATTGTGGTGCTGGGGTTGGCACTGGGGCTGCTGATCGCCACCGCCGCTTATCAGCCGGTCAAAGGGGCACGCATCTACCGCACCCTGCTCATCTGGCCGTATGCGGTTTCACCTGTGGTAGCGGGTGTGGTGTTCGCGCTGCTGTTTAATCCGGCAGGCGGCATCATCAATTACGTGCTCAAAAACTTATTCGGCATCACCATCCCGTGGCTGAATGACCCCACGTATGCACCGTGGGCGGTCATCATCGCCAGTGTGTGGAAGTCGTTGGGCTTCAATATTCTGTTTTACATCGCGGGGTTGCAAAATATCCCCAAGGATTTGATCGAAGCTGCCGCGATTGATGGCGCGAATGCCATCCAGCGCTTCTTCCGGGTGACTTTCCCGCTGCTGTCGCCCATCACCTTTTTCTTGATTATCACCAACATGACCTATGCCTTTTTCGACACGGTGGGGACAATCGTCTATATGACAGGTGGCGCAGGGCCACTGGGTTCCACCAACACGATGATCTTCCGCATTTACCAGTTGGGCGTGCAGAATAACGATCTGGGCAAGGCCGCCGCACAATCCATCGTTCTGTTCCTGATGGTGATCGGCCTGACCGTGATTCAATTCCGCACCACTGGCGAACGTGTGAACTATGGAGGAGCGTAACCCATGACGACCCTGACCAACACGCAAGTTCAATCCTCCAGCGCACAGGCCGGACTGTTGCGCCGATGGCTACCCAAACGCCTCGGCGTACACATCTTCCTCATCATCAGTTGCGCCATCATCGGCTTCCCGCTGTTCTACGCCATGCTGGTCAGCACGCAGGAAAATGCGGATGTGTACCGCTACCAGTTCACGCCCGGCAACAAGTTCGCTGAAAACTGGGATATTGTGGTCAATAAGCGCGACATTCCCGGTTTCATGCTGAACACGGTGCTGGTGGCGGTG
>CAIVEA010000232.1 GCA_903904765.1 uncultured Chloroflexota bacterium | reverse complement strand
GCGGAGAAGGCTGCGCCCGCGTCAGGCCGACGAGGTTGAAGCCCAGCGCCGCCGCCTGCTGCCGGAGCAAATCCGCCGAAAAAACCATATCTACTGCCCCTGCTTTTGATAGAAACATCCTACCCCAACTCATCACCACGATCAAAGCAGCGCGACAGAGAATTCTTCGGTAGATTGCTTCCGTTAGGGTTATCCTGTACCATGAAATTTATAAGCAATAGAGCCATAGCGAGGACAGCAGATGAGACAAGTGATTATCACGCCGGACGAAAGCGGAAACGGTTACACAGCCACATGCCCTAGCTTGCCCGGTTGTTTTAGCGAGGGCGACACATTGGACGAAACCCTCGCCAATATCACAGAAGCGATTGAGCTATGGATTGAGGATGCTCTTGCAAACGGCGACCCCATTCCGCCCGATTTGCCGCAGGGGATTCTCGTCACAACGGTTGCCACAGCCTAAGATGGGCAGATTAGCATCTGTCCATGCGCGTGAGATGATCGAGATTTTACTCCGACAGGGCTTCATGATTACCCATCAAAAAGGTAGCCATGTGAAGCTAAGACGCGGTGCGACGGTCGTCGTCATCCCCATGCACAACCCCTTAAAGATCGGTACTTTGCGTAACATTTTGCGGCAGGTCGGCATGACCCCCGAAGAACTGATTGACCTGCTCTAGTTACCCCCTAAGACCTCGCCTGCACCGCCGAATCTCCACCAATAGACAGCACAGGGTATGTTAAACTGAAAGGAGTACCAGCAGCAAGGACAGACCGCCCATGAGCAACCCCGATCAGATCAAAGCGCAGGCGCAGAGCCGCTTCGGACAATACGCGCAGGTATACGTCAACAGTCCCCTCCATGCGGTGGGCGACGATCTGGAACGGCTGGCGGCACTGGTGGGCGGCAACCCCGCGTGGCGCGTACTGGACATCGCCACCGGCGGCGGGCATACCGCGCTGCGCCTCAGCCGCGAGGTTGGGCAGGTGGTCGCGGCGGATTTAACGCCCACCATGCTGAACGCCGCCCGCGAGTACATCCAGCAACAGGGCGCGACTAACGTGCGCTTCAGCGCGGCAGATGCCGAGGCGCTGCCCTTCGCCAGCGAGTCGTTCGATGCTGTGACCTGCCGCATCGCCCCGCACCATTTCCCGGACGTGTTCCGTTTCGTACAGGAGTGCGCCCGCGTCCTCAAACCGGGGGGCGCGCTGGTGATCGAAGATTTGCTCGTGCCGGAGGATGACCGCGCCGCCCGCTATCTGGACTCGTTTGAACGCCTGCGCGACCCCAGCCACCACCGCATGTTTGCCAACTACGAATGGCGCGGGATGTTTCTGGATGCCGATCTTCAGGTGGACGCGGTGGAACACATCCTCAAGCGCGATATTCACCTGCTGAAGTGGTGCGCCATGCAGGGTTGTTCGGAAGCTGTCATCCAGCACATGCACATTCTGTTAGCGCAAGCCCCGCCCGCCGTGCGCGACTGGCTGCGCCCCCGCGCCGCCGGAACGCCAGAAGCCATCTTTGACCACCACTACATCCTCATCAAGGGGCATAAATCCACATGAGCGCCTTTCAGCACCTCGACAGCCTCGCCGCGCACACCGATGTCTACAAGGACTCGCAGCGCGTGGCAGTCATTGATATGGGCAGTAACAGCTTCCGACTAATCGTGATCGAATATGTGCCGCACCTCAGTTTCCGCGTGGTGGATGAAGTGCGCGAAACCGTGCGCTTGAGCGAAGGAATGGCGGACACCAACATCATGCGGGCGGCGGCGATGGATCGGGCGGCGCGGGCGGTGCAGATTTACGCGGCCTTCTGCAAAGCCTCCGGCATCAGCGACATTATGGCTGTCGGTACCAGCGCTATCCGTGATGCCAAGAATCAGCAGCGGTTTCTGGCGCGGCTGCAATCCGAAACGGGAATCGCAGTGCGCGTCCTCTCCGGCTACGAGGAAGCCTACTACGGCTATCTGGCCGCCGTGAACTGCACCACCCTGCAAGACGGCTATGTGCTGGATATGGGCGGCGGTTCGATTCAGATCAGCCGCGTGCAGGACAGGCAGATCGGGGACAGCATCAGCTTCCCGTATGGCGCGGTGCGTATGAGCGAACGCTTCCTGAAATCCGACCCCGCCACCCCCCGTGAGGTCGACTCGCTCTCCAGCTTCCTCCGCAAAGAGTTCGGTGCGCTCAAATGGTACAAAGCCAAGCCGGGGATGCAGATTGTGGGCGAAGGCGGCGGCCTGCGGCAGGTGGGGCGGCTGGTGCAGAAGATGATCGGCTATCCGCTGGATGCCATGCACGGCTACCAGATCACGCTGGCACAGATGAAAACCGTGCGCGACGAACTGGCGCGGCGCAACGTGAATGACCGCAAGAAGATGCCGGGAATGAAACCGGATCGCGCTGATATTGCCCTCGGCGCAACCATCGTGCTGTGCGAGGCGCTGGAGGCGGGCGGTTTTGACCGGATTACCATCAGTTCGCAGGGCGTGCGCGAAGGTCTATTCTACGAACGTTTCTTGAAGCACGAGCAGGCGGAAACCATGCCCCTGTTCGCGGATGTGCGCCAATCCAGCGTGTACAACCTCGGTCATCTGTACCGCTATCAGGAGAAACACGCCGAGCATATTGCGGCGCTCACCCTGTCCATGTTCGACCAGTTGCCCCGCGCCGTCCATCAGTGCCGCCCCGCTGACCGCGATCTGCTGTGGGCAGCCTCCATGCTGCACGATCTGGGCGTGGCGATTGACTACCACGACCACCACAAGCACAGCGCGTATCTCATCCTGAACGGCGGCCTGCCGGGGTACACCCACCGCGAAGTGGCGCTGATCGCGCTGCTGGCGCGTTACCACCGCAAAGGCACGCCTTCGCTGGACGAGTTCGCCGCGCTGATGGAACCGGGGGACGAACGCCGCCTGATTCAACTGAGCGCCCTGCTGCGGTTGGCAGAACAGATTGACCGTTCGCGGGATGGCGTGGCGCAGACCATCACGCTCAACGTGGGCGGGGACTGGGCGCAGTTGGAACTGGGTGTGCGCGGGGATGGGCAGGTGGCGCTATGGTCGGTTGACCGCCACCGCGACATCTTCCAGCAAGCCTTCGGGCTGGAACTGGAAGTGACGATGGCTCCCAACAATGCGTGAGCGCGGCTGAGGGGGATGTATAATCAACGGGATAAAACGAGGTTAGGCGGGGAGGTATTGATGACCAAGCTGCTCCAACAAGCGATGGCGGAAGCCGCGAAACTGAGCGACGACGCGCAAGACGAACTCGCCCGCTGGATACTGGCGACTCTCGAATCTGACCAGCAATGGAATCAGGCGTTCGAGCATTCGCAAGACCTCCTCGAACAACTCGCCTCCGAAGCATTGGCGGAGTTTCATGCCGGAGAGACCGAACTCCTCGATGCGGATACGTTATGATTTCGCGCACAAACCGCCGATTCCGTCAGACATTGCGAAAACTGCCACCGGATATACGCAAAGAAGCGCGTAAGGCTGATCGCATCTTTCGGGCGGATCCATCCCATCCGAGTCTGCATTTCAAACCGATTCATGCTTCAAAACCGATTTACTCCGTCCGAATCACTATCAACTACAGAGCAATCGGTGTCAAAGAGGGTGAATGTCATGATCTGGTTCTGGATCGGCTCACATGCTGACTACGACCACTTAATCGCACACTTTTGACCATCCGCATCTGCAAAAAGGAAACTATGTCCACCTACACCGAAACCGAAGTGAAGCTGTACGTACCGGATTTGAGCGCGGTGCAGGCGCAGTTGGAACAGCTAGGCGCGGCGCTGGCGGCTCCGCGTGTGTACGAGCGCAACGTGCGCTACGAGGACGCGCAATCCACCCTGACCGGACGCGGAATTGTGGTGCGGCTGCGGCAGGACAGCCGGGTACGCCTGACTTACAAAGAGTCCGGCAAAGCGGTTGACGGCATCCTGTCGCGCTATGAGGCCGAGGTCGAGGTGAGCGACTTCGACGCGATGCAGACCATCCTCGGCAAACTGGGCTACACGCCCTACTTCGTGTACGAAAAATACCGCACCACCTACACGCTGGATGGGTGCGAGGTGGTGCTGGACGAACTGCCCTACGGCAACTTTGTGGAGATTGAAGGCACGGCGGAAGCGATCACCGCCGCCATCCAGCGCCTGAATCTGGAGCGCCTGCCGCGCCTGACCGCCAGCTATACCGTCCTGTTCGAGCGTGTGAAGCTCCTCATGCGCCTCACCTGCCACGATCTGACCTTCGAGAACTTCAAAGGTGTGACCGTCAGCGCAGAAGACTTCACCCGTTAGCTTTAGCCCTTCATCGGCTTACTGGATTCGATGTCGGCCTTGTTGTTGCGATACTGCACCACCACGCCCGCCACGCCCAGCGCCAGCCACGCGATCACGCCGAGCGCGTTGAAGCTGACCAGAATCGAGTAGTTGAGAGTCGTAGCGGCGCTGCCGAACACCCCCGGCAGAATCATCACCGCGCCTTCCACCAGCGTGCCAGCACCGCCGAACGCGGTGGAGATGACGATCATTAGCTTGTTCAGCACCAGCGCCAGAATCGCACCACCGATCAGGCCGACCAGCACCAGAATCGTCGCCACGCCACCGCCGATATTAAGGAGCGAAACCAGCATCGCTGCCAAGCCTGCGCCCAGAAACGCTCCTGCCAGAAAGATGCCGACGAAATACAGCGCATAGAAGATGCCTGCACCGATTAAACCAACCACCACGCCCACCAGAAGTTGCCCGATGCCGCCGCTGCTCGACATAATCGCCATGCCAACCACGAAACCTACCAGAAAGCCGACCAGCATTAGCACCACCCGAAAGATGCGATAGCCGGAAAAACAGACCACCGCCCCGATCACCATCGAAACTAAACCGATCAGAATATTCATATTGCCTGCTCCTTTATTCAAACTATTACGTTTACCCGATGGTAATAGCGTACACCCAAAATCTATTTTCAAAACAGGGGATTCGTCACCCCGAAAGGTGACGAATTGGATTGTCGAAGCCCGCACCATACGCTAATCTGAACAGTGTATTGTCAACCATGATGCGAACCATTCGCAGTGAGGATGCACCATGTCCGCCAAACCTGCCGGATCAAACGAACGTAAGCCGGAATTTCTGACCTCCTCCGGCATTCCGCTGAAACGCACCTACACGCCGGACGACGCGCCGCTGGATTACGCCGCCAATCTGGGGCAACCGGGGGAATATCCGTTCACACGCGGCGTACAGCCCACCATGTACCGGGGGCGCTTCTGGACGATGCGCCAGTATGCCGGCTATGCCACCGCCGAGGAATCCAACGCCCGCTACCGCTACCTGCTGGCGAATGGGCAGACCGGCCTTTCGGTAGCCTTCGACCTACCCACGCAAATCGGCTACGATGCCGACGACCCGATGGCGCTGGGCGAAGTGGGTAAAGTGGGCGTGAGCATCAGCAGCATTCACGACATGGCGCGGCTGTTCGAGAGCATCCCGCTGGATCAGGTTTCCACCAGCATGACCATCAACGCGCCGGCCACCATTTTGCTCGCCATGTATATTGCGGTGGGCAAGCGGCAGGGCGTGGCGGCAGATAAACTGCGCGGCACCGTGCAGAACGATATCCTGAAGGAATATATCGCACGCGGCACGTACATCTTCCCGCCCGCGCCTTCCATGCGCCTGATTACCGACCTGTTCGCCTACTGCAAAACCGACGTGCCGCACTGGAACACCATCAGCATCAGCGGCTACCACATCCGCGAAGCAGGTTGCACCGCCGTGCAAGAGGTGGCCTTCACGCTGGCGAACGGCATCGCCTATGTGGAAGCGGCGGTGAAAGCGGGGCTGGCGGTGGATGATTTCGCGCCGCAGTTGTCATTCTTTTTCAACGCGCACAACCACTTCCTCGAAGAAATCGCCAAATACCGCGCCGCCCGCAAACTGTGGGCGCAAATCATGCGCGAACGCTTCGGCGCGAAGAATCCGCGTAGCTGGCAGTTGAAGTTCCACACACAAACCGGCGGCAGCACCCTCACCGCGCAGCAACCAGAGAACAACATCGTGCGCGTGGCACTGCAAGCGATGGCGGCGGTGCTGGGCGGCACACAATCGCTGCACACCAACAGCATGGATGAGGCGCTGGCGCTGCCCACCGAAAAAGCGGTGCAGGTGGCGCTGCGAACTCAACAGATCATCGCCTACGAAACGGGCGCGGCAGACACAGTTGATCCGCTGGCCGGCAGCTATGCCATCGAAGCCCTAACGGGGGAGATCATCACCCGCGCACAGAATTACCTGTCGCAGATTGACGACATGGGCGGGGCGCTGGCGGCCATCGAACGCGGTTTCATCAACAACGAAATTCAGGACGCGGCCTATGCCTATCAACAGGCGGTGGAAAGTGGCGAACAGGTCATCGTGGGCGTGAACCAGTTCACCACGCAGGAAGCCACCCACCCCGATCTGCTGCGGGTTGACCCGGCCATCGAAGCCAGCCAGCGCAGCAAACTGGCGGAACTGCGTACCAACCGCGACAACGGCAAAGTGGCGGAACTCCGCGCTCATCTGGAGCAGGCCGCCAGAACGGGCGAGAACCTGATGCCGCTGTTCATCACCTGCGTCGAGAACGATCTCACGCTGGGCGAAATCTGCCACACGCTGCGCGGCGTATTTGGCGAATATCGCCCCAACGTCAGCATCTAGCGTGTTCACGCTTCAGGACGCGGCCTTCCTCACCTCGCCGCAGGGGCGCGAAACTCTGGCGGCGCTGGCAACCGAGGATTTGAGCGACTCGCGCACTCTCGCCCTGCTCACCCGCCTGCGCCGCAGCCTGAGCAGTACCGAGGCGGGCGCGGCGCTGGAACAGGCGCGGTTGCGCCAGAAAGCGGTGGAGAAGTTCGGCGCGGACGCGGAACGCATGTTATTCACGCGCCCCGCGCTGGAACAGGCCAGCCACCCGCTGGTGCGCCGCTACCGTGCTGCCCGCTTCGCCGGATTGCGCGTGGTGGATGCCTGCTGCGGCATCGGCTCGGACGCGCTGGCACTGGCAGCGGCAGGTACACAGGTGACGGGGCTAGACCTTGATGAAGTACGGGTGGCGCTGGCGCGGCACAATGCGGCGGTCTGCGGTCTGTCGGCACAGTTCGAGGTGGGCGATGTGACGGGCGACCTGCCCCCCGCCGATGCGGTGTTCTTCGACCCCGCCCGCCGCGACGCGCAGGGCAACCGCATCCACCACGTCGAACGCTATCAACCGCCCCTCGCCACGCTGAACCGTTGGTCACAACCGCTGGTGGCCGCCAAACTCTCACCGGGGGTTACTCTGGAGCAGATCGAAAGCTACGGCGGCGGGGTGGAATTCATCTCGGTAGAGGGTGATTTGAAAGAGGCGCTGCTGTGGCGCGGCGCAGGCTGGGAAGGCTGCCGCGCGGTGCTGCTGGAAGGCGACTCGGCGCAGGTCTGGGCGCGCGAAGGCGCAGAACCACCTGCCCTGCTGGATGCGCCGCGTCACTGGCTGATCGAACCTGACCCCGCCCTGCTCCGCGCCGGACTGGTGCGGGATGCCGCCGTCGTGTGGGACGCGGCCTTTCTGGATGACACCATCGCCTACCTGACGGCTGACCAACCGCCGCAGACGGCATGGGCGCGTTCGTGGCGCATCCTCGCGGTGCTGCCGTTCAACATCAAGCGGCTGCGGGCGCTGCTGCGCGAGTCCGATGTGGGAACGGTGACGGTCAAGAAGCGCGGGTCGCCCATCACGCCAGAGACGCTCCTCCCGCAGTTGAAACTGAAGGGGACACAATCGCGCACGGTGGTGCTGTGCCGCCTGCGCGGACAACCGTACACGCTGGTGTGCGAGGAGCATCCGGTGACGCGGAGGTAAAGGTGTCCCGCATCAAATCGCCATTATCGTAAGGAAAAGGCGGGACGGCACGCAGGCCGTCCCCTACGAAAGACAATTTTTACTACTGCGGCAGCGCCCACAGCGGTGCGCCCATCTCGGCGATACAGCTTGAGTCCGGCTCTTGCGTGGGGTCATCGAGGAAGGCCTGCATGATGTCCTGCGAACACTGGTTCATGTCAATCACGCCATGCCCGCCGCCGGGGAACAGGAAGAAATAGCTGTTCGGCAGGTGGCTGGCGGCGCTCTGCGCCCATTTCGCCGGAGTGATCGGGTCAAACTCGCCCGCCGCGACCAACGTGGGAATATCACTGGTTACAGGCTCCGCTTCAATCGTGTCACCCGCCGCCACGTCCCAAATCTGGCAATCGCTGAACGTCCCCTGAATCGCGCCGATACTGTTCTCTGCAAGGGGAGCAGGTTCTGCGGGAACGTTCGCCAGCGCCGTATCTTCGTTCAGGAAAGCCACTTCTTCCTGACATTCCACCGACAGGTTCATGCCTTCGCTATCCGAAACATCCTCATCCTGCCGCAGCGCCCGGAAGCCTTCTTGCTGCGTCGCGCCGGATTCGAGATCGTTTAGCGCGGTATAGTTGCCCGCCGCCACTTCAGTCATCACCCACGGCAGGAATGGAATGCTCTCGGACGAGTACAGCAGTTGGAACACGCGGTCAATCAAATCATTGCCGCTGAGCGTCTGGTCAACTTCTTCGCCCGTTTCAGCATCCACGCCCACATACTCGGCGGGCTGCGCGTTCAACTCGTCCACCGTCGCGTAAAAGGTCTGCTCCAGATCGGGGTAAGCGTCGCCGCAGTCCGGGTCATCCGCGCAAGCCGCGAACAAGCGGCTGAACACGTCCGCCGTATTCGCTCCGTATTCTTCCCACGAGCTGACTTCGGGCGGATACACCGAGTCGATCACCACGCTCCGCACGCCTTCAGGATGATCGCGCATCACGGTCAGCGCCAGCCGCGTGCCGTAGGAAATGCCGTACAAATTCCACTCGTCATAGCCCAAAGCCACCCGCAAATCCGCCACATCCGCCGCGTTCTCGGCACTGTTGTAGGCTTGCAGGTTCACGCCTTCACTCACCAGACGGTCATGGCACGCCTGAGTCGCGTCCTCCTCGCCCGCTTCGCTCTCCGGGCAATTCAGTGTGGGAATCGAGTAACCCGTGCCGCGCTGGTCGAGCAGAATCAGGTCGCGGTCTTGCAGATAGCGAATTTCCAGCCAACCATCCAGTTCGGCCACCGCATTCCCGCCGGGACCGCCCGACAGGTAGATAATCGGATCGGGTTTGGCTTCGTCAACGGCATGAAGCACCAGATAGGCCAGTTGAATGGTCGGGCTATCGGCGCTGCTGCGATCTTCCGGCACGAACAAGTAGCCGCACTCCACATTCTCCCCTTCTACCACGCCCTCCGGCAATTCCATCCAGCAATCGGTGGCTTCTACACGCGGTAGCGCGTCCTGCGCCAGCACGGGCGCGGCGACCAAACAGCACAACGCGAATACGACTCCCAGTAGACGACGCATTCGTAAGCTCCTTTTTAGGTTGGATAAAACGGGATGCCCCAACAGCTTCCCTATCTATGGGAGTCTAATGCAATTCGGAGAATTGGAACAATTCTGTAAACAAAAACATCCTGCACCGGGCAGGATGTTCTTGCAACAAGCGTTGTTTACGACCAGTTCAGGGGACCAGTCTTGCCGAATTGCATCCCGATGAGCGTCAGATCGCGCACATCCACCATGCCATCATGGTTCAGATCGGCCTGCGGAATCAGGTCGGCGGCATGATCGAGATTGGAAGCCACCAGCGCCGCATCCAGCAGATCAATGCGGTTATCGCTGTTGGTATCTCCCGCCGCCAGCGCCACTGGCGGTAGCGCCAATTGCTGCCCATCGGTCAGCGTGAACATCACCGTCGCGCCTAGAAAACCGCCGCAAGATGCGTCAATGCGGTATGCGCCGGGCAGCAACCCTGCAAAGATGAAGTTGCCCTCAGAATCGGTTTGCGTGCGACTGGCTGTGCCATCTGGCAGCATCAGCACCAGTGCTGGATAAGGCATAGACCGTTGCCAATGAGCTCACTACAACTTCACGCGCTGCCATGCCCGGAACTAAGGCAATACTGATCTGCCAATTAAATCCAGATC
>CAIVEA010000231.1 GCA_903904765.1 uncultured Chloroflexota bacterium | reverse complement strand
CGGACGCTGGATGCGGGGATGAGCGCGGTCATGCAGCGGGCTGGCGGCGACGCGCAGGCCGATGTACACACGCTCATGCTCGATGAACAGTCGTAGGTGCAAATCCGCCTCGCGGTCATCGGCGGTGTATGCCCATCCGGTGCGGGCGCTGATTGCGGCGGCAATCGTGGCTTTCACCTCGTCGGCGCTATAGTTGCGCTTGCCGACAAAGCTCACGCTGACCGAGAAGGGTGGTGGGTTACGAATCGGCCTGATGGACGCGCACAGGGCAGCGGCGGGCACAGCTTCCAGCGTGGCGGCGCGTTCGCGCAGATCATCTAGCGCGGCACGGGTGTGACCCACGCCGTCCCACAGGCCGAGGTCGAAGTAGACATCATCCACTGTTCGCAGTGTGAGCAGGGCGGGCAGCGAACCGCTGTAGTCTGCCGCCACCCGCCGATAGCCTGTTTCCTGCATCACCGCACCATACAGCGTGGTCATTTCGCGGATGCTGGTGGCCTCCAGTCCGCGTGCGGTGAGGGCGAAGATGCGCGGCATCAGAAGCCGTCACTGGCCTTGTTCAACTGTGCGATTTCGTCCGCGCTCAAGCTCACGTTCACCGCGCCGCTGGCTTCTTGCAGTTGGGCGACGGTGCGTGCGCCGATGATGGGGGCGGTGATGACCGGATTCGCCAGCATCCATGCCAGCGCGATCTGCGCGGGTGGGACGTTGTGCGCGGTGGCCTGTTCCTTCACGATGTCCAGAACCGCAAAAGCGCGGTCATCGTTGGTCAACTGCTGAATGAGGCCGCTGGTGCTGCGGGTGGTGTCCTGACTGGCGCGGGATTCGCGGGTGTATTTGCCCGTCAGGAAGCCAGCCGCCAGCGGGCTGTAGGGGATGACCCCGATGCGCTGATCGGCGCAGGCGGGCAGCAGTTCTGCCTCGAATTCGGCGCGGTGCAGCAGGCTGTAGTGCGGCTGCAAACTGTCGAAGCGCGGCAGGCGGTGGACATCGCTCACCCACAGCGACTTCATTAGCAGCCACGCCGGATAATTGCTGGAGCCGATGTAGCGGATTTTGCCTGCACGCACCAGCGCATCCAGCGCGTACAGCGTTTCTTCCAGCGGGGTGCTGTCGTCCGGCCAATGCACTTGATACAGGTCAATATAGTCGGTTTGCAGGCGCTTCAGGCTGTCCTCGACGGCCTGAATCAGGTGGGCGCGGCTGAGTCCTTCGCCGGTTGGCCCCTGCCACATCTGCCCGCGCCCTTTGGTGGCGATCACCCATTCGCGGCGGCGGCGGTTCTTCAGCCAGCGCCCGATGATCGTCTCGGACTCGCCGCCCTGATTTCCGGGAATCCAGCGCGAGTAAATGTCGGCGGTGTCTATAAAGTTGATTCCGGCTTCGGCGGCGGCATCCATAATGTCGAACGAGACGGTTTCGTCCGCCGACCAGCCGAAGGTCATTGCGCCCAAACACAGCCGGCTGACTTTGAGTCCGGTGCGTCCTAAGTTCACCTGTTCCATGACCAAAACTCCTGTCGAGAGAAGTGTATTTGTATCCATTATAGCCCCCTCTGGCGTGTGGTGCGTATAAAAACCGCAGCAGGCTCTAACGGGGCGTTTATGCGGCTGTGCTATAATCCGCGTTTGCGAATACCCCCCGGATGGGATTGAGGATCAGCATGTTCAAAAGCATCTTGAAGAAGGTTGTGGGTGATCCAGTGGAGCGTGCGCTGTCCCGCTACCGCGAGGCGGTTGAGCAGGTGAACGCGCTGGAATCGGCGATGCGGAAACTCTCGGCGGACGAACTGCGCGGCAAGACGGCTGCGTTCCGTAAGCGGCTGGCGGAAGGCGAATCACTGGATAGCCTGTTGCCGGAAGCGTTCGCGGCGGTGCGTGAGGCTTCGGTGCGAACTATCGGTTTGCGCCATTACGATGTGCAAATGATCGGCGGTATCGTGCTGCATTCAGGCCGTATCGCTGAAATGAAGACGGGTGAAGGCAAAACGCTGGTGGCGACTTTGCCGCTGTACCTGAACGCGCTCACCGGACGCGGGGTGCATCTGGTCATGCCCAACGATTACCTGAGCAAAGTGGGCGTGCAGACGATGGGGCCGGTGTATCATGCGTTGGGCATGACCGTCGGTGTGATTCAAAGCAAAGGCGACAGCGCCGATCAGGATGCGGGGTCGTTCATCTTCGATCTAGATTATCTTTCCAGTGACGCACGTTACCAGAACCTGCGCCCCTGCAAGCGCCGCGATTGCTATAACGCCGACATCACCTACGGCACGAACAACGAATACGGCTTCGACTATCTGCGCGATAACATGGTCTACGAGAAAGACCAGATGGTGCAGCGCGATCTGCACTATGCCATCGTGGACGAAGTGGACAACATCCTGATTGACGAAGCTCGTACCCCGCTGATTATCTCCGGCCCTTCGGACGAGCCTTCGGACTACTACAAGCTGTTCGCACAGATCGTTAAGACGCTCAAGCCCAGCACGCCCGAAAGCGTGGAGGACGAGGAGCCGGATGGCGATTATGTGGTGGACATCAAAGACCGCGTGGCCTTCCTGACGGATGCGGGCGTGGAAAAAGTGGAACGGCGGCTGGGTGTGGAGCAGTTGTACCACCCCTCGCATTCCGAAATGATTCCCTATCTCGACAATTCGCTGCGGGCGCACACGCTGTATCACCGCGACAAAGAATATGTCGTGCAGCCGGGTAAAGACGGCCCTGAAGTCATTATCGTGGACGAGTTCACTGGACGTTTGATGATTGGCCGCCGCTTCTCCGAAGGTCTGCATCAGGCCATCGAAGCCAAAGAAGGCGTGAAAATCCGCCGCGAAAACCTGACGCTGGCGACCATCACCTTCCAGAACTACTTCCGCATGTACGACAAACTGGCGGGCATGACGGGTACAGCCGCCACCGAAGCCGAAGAGTTCGAGAAAATCTACAGTCTGGAAGTGGTGGGCATCCCCACGAATCTACCTATTGTGCGTAAGGACTATGAAGACCTCGTGTTCATGACCGAATCGGCCAAGTTCAAGGCGGTCATCAACGAGATCAAGGAACGCAATCAGCGCGGTCAGCCGATTTTGATCGGTACGGTGGCGATTGAGACTTCCGAACGCCTGAGCAAAATGCTGGATCGGGCGGGCGTGCGCCATGAAGTGCTGAACGCCAAGCAGCACGAACGCGAAGCCGGCATCATCGCGCAGGCCGGACGCGCTGGCGCGGTGACGATTGCCACCAACATGGCCGGTCGTGGTGTGGACATTCTGCTGGGCGGCAACCCGGAAGGGCTGGCGCGTGAAAAACTGCGGAAGATGGACATCGAATTCACGCAGGCCACGCCGGAACAGTGGAAGCAGGTGGTGGAAGAATCTAAAGTCCAGTGCGAAGCGGAGCGCAAGACGGTGCTGGAACAGGGCGGCTTGCTGGTACTCGGCACGGAGCGCCACGAAGCGCGGCGTATTGACAACCAGCTACGCGGGCGCTGCGGTCGTCAAGGCGACCCCGGCGAATCGCGCTTTTACCTGAGCCTCGAAGATGACCTGATGAAGCGTTTCGGCGGTGATCGCGTGAAGGGCTTCATGTCATGGGCGAAATTGGGTGAGGATGAGCCGATCGAACACGGCATGATTAGCCGTTCCATCGCGCAGGCGCAGGTACGTGTGGAAGGCTACAACTTCGACATCCGCAAGCGCGTGGTGGAATATGACGATGTGGTGAACAAGCAGCGCGAGGTGATCTACGCCCAGCGCCGCGATGTGGTCGAACGCGACAACCTGCGCGACGATTATGTGAAAATCCTCGAAAGCAGCGTGATGAACGTGCTGGACGAGTTCGCGCCGGAAGGCGTGGCCGCCGACCAGTGGGATTTGGAAGGCATGTACCGCCGCTTGCTGGCGATGTTCCCCGTCCCCGAACACATCAACCCGGACACGATGGACGGCAAAGATGTGAATGGGTTGGAAGAAATGCTGTTCGATGCCATCGAGGAAGTGTACGACCAGAAAACCACCGAACTCACGCCGGACATGATGAACCGCGTGGAGAAGTGGTCTATGCTGCGGGCGGTGGATCAGCACTGGCAGCGCCACCTGACCGACCTCGACATGCTGCGCGAAGGCATCGGCCTGATGTCGGTGGCGCAGAAAGACCCGCTGGTGGAATACAAGCGCCAGTCGTTCGCCATGTGGCAGGGCATGATGGACGAGATCAAGAATCAGGCGGCTTACCAGCTCCTGACCGCGCAGGTCAATGTGCGGCAGGCGCAACCGATTCGCCGTCCGATGCAGTTGCAAGCTGCGCGGGCGGGCGGTGCAGCCGAGTCCCGTCCAGAGCCGGTGCGTGCCCAGAACAAGGTGGGGCGCAATGATCTGTGCTGGTGTGGCAGCGGCAAGAAGTACAAGTACTGCCACTACAAGACGGATCGCGGCACGGGCGCGACCTAAAGTATCCCCTGATAGACATGCTCAGGGCGCGGTGACGTTGTGTGACCGCGCCCTGATGATTCTTGGCGGGGATGCAGACGTGTCTATCGTATAATAGGCCATAGGGATGAGGAGGGATGCAAATGACTCTCAGCGATCTCTATCCGATGATAGACGAACTGACCACCGACGAATTGGATGCTCTGCGCGACTATATTGAGCAAGAGCATGAACGGCGGCGGTGGTCTCTCTATACGCCTCAAGAACGCATTCGCAGAATACAGGAAGCGTTTGCCGCGCTGCGTCAAGTCTTGGCCCCTGAACAGCTTGCCAGTATCACGCAGGCTATGAACGGCAAAAACGAGTAACTCTATCCCAACGCGGCATCGGCGGCGCGGGCAATCGCCCCAGAGGCCACCTGCTGCCGAACTGCTTCCATGTATGGATACAACAGCGTATCGGCTTCGATGAACGGCACTTGCTGCCGGATAAGCGCATAAGCCGCGCCTGTCCCGCGCCCCTGCGGGGTATCCGCCCCCTGCACCTGCTTGCGGAAATCAATCCCCTGCGCGGCAGCCATCAGCTCGATTCCCAGAATGCGCTCGACATTGGTGTTGATGCGGCGGGCTTTGAGCGCGGCGGTGCAGCCCATACTCACATGGTCTTCCACGTTGGCGGAGGTGGGAATGGTGTCCACGCTGGCGGGATGCGACAGCACCTTGCTCTCGGTTGCCAGCGCCGCCGCCGTATACTGCACGATCATGAAGCCGGAGTTCAGGCCGCCGTTGCGCGTGAGGAAGGCCGGCAGGACGTGCGTGTTGGAAGACTCGTCAATCAGGCGGGCGATGCGCCGTTCGGAGATGTTCCCCAGTTCGCTCATCGCCAGCCCTAGATAATCCATCGCAATTGCCAACGGCTCGCCGTGAAAGTTGCCGCCGCTGAGGACTTGAATATCGTCCGGCGAGTCGCCGATGAAGATCAGCGGGTTATCCGTGACCGCGTTCAGTTCGATCTCCATCACCCAGCGCGAATAGGCCACCGCGTCCCGCACCGCGCCATGCACCTGCGGGATGCAGCGCAGCGTGTAGGCATCCTGCACGTTGGCGGGGTCGTAGCCGCGTGTGAAGCCGCTGTCGGCCAGCAACGCCCGCAGGTAGGCCGCGCATTCCTGTTGGCGTGGGAACGGGCGCAGGCGCTGGATGCGGTCATCGAAGGCCAGCGTGGTGCCGTGCAGGGCTTCGAGGCTCAAACTGCCTGCAATATCGCCCGTTTTGAGCAACATCTCGGCGCGGAAGGTTTCCAGCACGCCCAACGCGCACATGATCGAAGTGCCGTTGGTGAGCGCCAGTCCTTCTTTGGCGGCCAGCGTCACCAGTTGCAAACCGGCGCGGGAGAGCGCCTCCGCACCGGACAGGCGCTGCCCCTGATACTCGGCTTCGCCCATGCCGATCAGCGGCAGGCTCATGTGGGCGAGGGGGGCGAGGTCGCCGCTTGCGCCCAGCGACCCTTTTTCGGGGATGACGGGGTGAATGCCCGTGTTGAGCAGCGCCAGCAGGCTTTCGAGCGTACTTAGACGGATGCCGGAATGCCCCCGCGCCAGCGTATTGGCGCGAATGAGCATGATGGCGCGGGTGGTGGGGATGTCGAAGGGGTCGCCCACACCGACGGCATGGCTGATAAGGATGTTGCGCTGGAGCGTTTGCACATCTTCCGGCGCGATCAACTTATCTTTGAACGCGCCGAATCCGGTGGTGATGCCATAGGCGATCTCGCCGCGTTCGATCAGCGTTTGCACGGCGGCGGCGCAGCGTTCAACAGCGGCCTTCGCTCCCGCACTCAAGATCACTTCCGGCGCGCCCGGTTCGCCATAGGCCACCGTAACGACCTGTTCGAGGGTCAGGCTTTGACCATCGAGAATAATCGGTTCCATACTGCCTCGCTTCATACGATGATGCGTCCGCGTTTGAGGACGTGCCGCACAGGGTTGCCGCCGAACTGATACATCAGTTGGCGGTAATCGTTCATGTCCAGCACCAGCAGGTCAGCCTGCTTGCCGGGTTCAATCGAGCCGATGTCCGCGCCCATGCCCAGCGCATGCGCCGCGTTGAGCGTGGCGGCGTTGAGCGCCTCGGCAGGGAGCAACCGCTGATAGCGGCAGGCCATCGCCATCACCAGCGGCATCGAAGGGCAGGGCGCAGAACCGGGGTTGAGGTCAGTTGCCAGCGCCACCGCCGCACCCGCCTCGATGAAGGCGCGGGCATTGGCGTAGTGGGTGCTGCCGAGGTTGAAGTTGACGGCGGGTAGCACTACGCCTACCGCCGCCGATTCTGCCAGCGCCGTGATTTCCGCGCCTGCCGTCACATCCAGATGGTCTACCGACAGAGCGCCGCATTCCAGCGCAGCGGTCAGCCCGCCGAGCGCGTTGAACTCGTCCACATGCGCCTTGACCGCCATGCCCTGCTCCCGCGCTGCTTGCAGGATGCGCCGCGTCTGCCCGGTGGTGAAGGCGTTCTTCTCGCAGAACACATCGGCATGTAAAGGTCGTCCGCTGGCGGCGAAAACCGAGCCGCGATACCACGCTCCAGCGGCGGGCAGCATGTCCTCGATCACCAGCGTGGTGTACTCGTCGGTGCGTCCGGCATATTCCGGCGGGATGGCGTGTGCGCCGAGGAAGGTCGGCACGATGTCGGCGGGGGATTGGCGCTGGAGTGCCTCGATCACCTCCAGCATCTTCAGTTCGGTAGCGGTATCCAGCCCGTAGCCGGATTTGATCTCGATGGTGGTCGTCCCCAACCGCACCATCTCCTCAAGGCGTTCGCCGGCCTCTTGCAGCAGCACCTCGAAGGGCGCGGCACGGGTGGCGCGCATGGTGCTGGCGATGCCGCCGCCCGCCGCCATGATGTCCATATAGCTCACACCGCCGATTCGCATCTCGAACTCGTTCAAACGGTGGCCGCCGTAGACGATGTGCGTGTGCGCGTCCACAAAGCCGGGGCAGACCACTTTACCAGCGGCATCCAGCGTGTGTTCGGCGTGGTACTCGCGCAGGATGTCCGCGCTGCTGCCCACCGCGAGGATGCGTTCGCCATCTATCGCCACCGCGCCATCCGGCACGATTCCGACATCGGCCAGCGCCGCGCCACGTTTCGCTCCGTTCGGACTGGTGCAAGTGACGACCTGCGCCGCCCCGTGAATAATTAGGCTGACGGTGTGCATCAGGTTTTCCCCGTCATTGAAAGCATCGGAATTTTCACGCCGTTGGCCTTCGCAAACTCAATCGCTTCGGGATAACCCGCGTCGGCATGGCGCACCACGCCCATGCCGGGGTCGCTGGTCAGCACCCGTTCGAGGCGGCGGGCGGCGGCTTCCGTCCCGTCGGCGACGATCACCTGTCCGGCGTGGAGGCTGTAGCCGATGCCCACGCCGCCGCCGTGATGGATGCTCACCCATGTCGCGCCGCCGACGGCATTGACCATGGCGTTCAGCAGCGGCCAGTCGGCAATCGCGTCCGAGCCGTCGCGCATGGCTTCGGTTTCGCGGTTGGGGCTGGCGACAGAGCCGCTATCCAGATGGTCGCGCCCGATGACGATGGGGGCGGAGACTTCGCCCCGTGCCACCATCTCGTTCAGGCGCAGACCGGCACGCGCCCGTTCGCCATAGCCCAACCAGCAGATGCGCGCCGGAAGCCCCTGAAAGCTGATTTGCTCCCGCGCCATCTGCAACCAGCGGCGCAGGTGAGCATCTTCGGGGAACAATTCCAGCATGGCGCGGTCAGTGGCGTAGATGTCCTCCGGGTCGCCGGAGAGCGCCACCCAGCGGAATGGCCCTTTGCCTTCACAGAACAGCGGACGGATGTAGGCCGGCACGAAACCGGGGTAGTCAAACGCATTTTTCACGCCTGCGTCAAACGCCCGCTGGCGCAGGTTGTTGCCGTAGTCAAAGACGATGCTGCCTTTGGCTTTCCAATCCAGCATGGTCTGGACGTGCCGCGCCATGCTCTCCATCGCCCGCGCCTGATATGCGGCGGGATCGTGCTGGCGCAGGTCGGTGGCCTGTTCGAGCGTGAGTCCGGCGGGGATGTAGCCATACATCACATCATGCGCCGAAGTCTGGTCGGTCACGATGTCCGGCACGATGCCGCGCAGCAGCAGTTCGGGCAGCACTTCGGCGGCGTTGGCCACCAGCCCCACCGATAGCGGTTTTCCGGCGTTGCGGGCTTCATCCACCCATGTCATGGCTTCTTCCAGATTGTCGGTGATGCGGTCAATCTGCTTCAGGTTCAGGCGGCGTTCGGCTCGCCAGCGGTCTACTTCCACGAACAGGCCAACGCCCTCGTTCATGGTGACGGCTAACGGTTGTGCCCCGCCCATCTCACCCAGTCCGGCGGTGAGGACGAACTTCCCGCGCAGGCTGTCCCATCCCTGCTGCCGCGCCAGTGAGCCGAAGGTTTCGTATGTCCCCTGCAAAATGCCCTGCGTGCCGATGTAAATCCAGCTTCCGGCGGTCATCTGCCCGTACATCATCAGGCCGGCTTTTTCCCAGCGGTCAAAATTTTCCTGTGTCGCCCATGCGGGGACGATGTTGCTGTTGGCGATCAGCGCACGCGGCGCGTCCTCGTGGGTGCGAAAGACCGCGACCGGTTTGCCGGACTGCACCAGCAGCGTTTCGTCCGGCTCAAGCTGGCGCAGCGACTCAAGGATGGCCTCGAAGGCTGGCCAGTTGCGCGCCGCCCGCCCACGTCCGCCGTAGACGATCAGGTTATCGGGGTCGAAGGCTACTTCGGGGTCGAGGTTGTTCTGAAGCATGCGGTAGACGGCTTCGATCAACCAGTTCTTGCAGGTCAATTGCATCCCACGCGGGGCGCGTACCGGATGTGCGCCGGGAGGGGGTGTCGTCATAATGGGAATCCTTTCCAAATCAGATCACATTCAATCCGTATTTTTTAGACCCTCATCCCCTGTCCCCTTCCGCTGCGCGTCAGGGCGAAGGGAGTAAGACCAACAGATGCGTCTTTCACCCCTTTCTCCATGTATGGGGAAAGGGGACGGGAGATAGGGACTCTCCCGGCTTTCCCACCTCTCCTAGCTGTACTCAGCGGTTGGGAGAGGGGGCAGGGGGTGAGGGCATTACAGTTCTCCGCGTTCCTGCAACAGGCTGT
>CAIVEA010000230.1 GCA_903904765.1 uncultured Chloroflexota bacterium | reverse complement strand
GGTCAGCACGATTTCATTGGGCGCGTGGCTCACTTATGGTAGTGACCGCGTGGCACAGGAAACAGCCATCTCGTGCATCCGCACCGCGATTGAAAATGGGGTCAACTTCATTGATGTGGCGGATATGTACGCGAAGGGGCAAGCAGAAGAAGTGGTGGGGCGGGCAATCAAGGGGTACACCCGCAGCGATCTGGTCATCAGCACCAAAGCCTTCTGGCCAATGAGCGACAATGTGAACAACCGGGGTCTGTCACGCAAACACATCGTCGAATCGGTCAATGCTTCGCTCAAACGTTTCGACATGGATTATGTGGACATCTTCTTCTGCCACCGCTTCGATGAGAATGTCCCTGTTGAAGAAACTGTCCGTGCCATCGAAGACCTGATCCGGCAGGGCAAAATCCTGTACTGGGGAACCAGTATGTGGAACGCCGCAAACATCACTGAAGGTGTGGCTGTTGCAAAGGCCGTGAACGCCAACCGTCCGATTGTGGAACAGCCGGAATACAACATGCTAGACCGCGAGTTCGTGGAAACCGGGCTGGAAACGGCACTGGCACAGGCTGGCATGAGCATGGTGGTATGGAGTCCGCTGGCACAGGGCATCCTGACGGGCAAGTACAACAACACCATCCCGTCCGACAGCCGCTACCACAGCGTCGAATGGTTCAAAGACCATCTGACACCGGAAAAGATCGAAAAGGCGCGGGGCATCACCGCGCTGGCGGAGGAAATGGGGACAACCCCGGCTGCACTGGCGATTGCGTGGGTACTCAAGAATCCGCTGGTTGCCAGCGCCATCACCGGCGCGACCAAAATTGCACAGGTGACGGAAAATCTGAAGGCGCTGGATGTAAAAATCACGCCGGAGGTGGATGCCCGCATCGAGGCGATTTTGCAGAACAAGCCCGTTGTGAAGAAGTACACCTAAACGGGGATGAACGTGGGGCGGATGGTTCGTCCGCCCCACGCTGACGGCTAGTAGCCAAGGACAATGTGCGGCTTATAGGGTGCTTCGAGGTAGGCCATATCCTCGCCCGTCAGCTTGATGTTCATGGCAGCGAGAGCCTCCTCTAGGTGGGGCATTTTGCTCGCGCCAATGATCGGGCTGGTGACATACGGCTTATGCAGCATCCACGCCAGCGCGATCTGCGCGGTGGAAACCCCGTAGCGTTTCGCCACTTCTGCCACCCGATCCAGCGTCTCAAAATCGTTTTCCTGATAGTACATATTGTGTGCGAACCCGTCGCTATGGGAGCGCGTGGTTTCGCCGCCCTTGTCGCGGGTACGATTACCCGCGAGGAAACCCCGCGCTAGCGGACTCCAAGGGATGATGGCAACCCCTTCTTCGAGGCATAGCGGGTGCATCTCGCGGTCTTCTTCGCGGTAGACCAGATTATAGTGGTTCTGCATGCTCACAAAGCGCGTCCACCCGCGCTGATCGGCCAGATAGATGGCCTTCGCAAACTGCCAAGCCGCCATACTGGAAGCGCCGATATACCGTGCCTTACCCGCTTTGACCACATCATGCAGCGCCTCCATCGTTTCTTCGATGGGGGTTTCCGGATCCCAGCGGTGAATCTGGTACAGATCAACATAATCCATTTGCAACCGCTTCAGAGAGGCATCAGTCCCCTCGAAAATGTGCTTGCGTGACAGACCGCGCTGGTTCGGTTTGTCGCCCATGACGCTGAATACTTTGGTCGCCACCACCACTTCATCACGCGGAATGCCCTTGAGCGCCTTGCCCAGCACCACTTCGCTCTCGCCCAGCGAATACACGTCCGCCGTGTCAAAGAAATTGATGCCGTGTTCGAGCGCCCTGTGGATAAAAGGTATGCTGGATGCCTCATCCAAAACCCAGTCGCGCCATTTAGGTGTGCCGTAAGTCATGCAACCCAGACACAGGCGCGACACCTTCAGGCCGGTTTTGCCAAAACGAACATATTCCATCTTGATCCCCTCTTATGCACCACCGGGGATGTCCCCGGCACGGATAACAGCCGATTTTAACTGCCCACAACCGGCGTTAATGTCAATTCCCCGCCGCACGCGCACGGTGGCGGTCACACCGTATTCCGCCAGCACTGCGATGAAACGCTCGATGCGTTCGGAAGCGGACGGTCCCAACTCAAATCCGCCCGTCGGATTCAGCGG
>CAIVEA010000229.1 GCA_903904765.1 uncultured Chloroflexota bacterium | reverse complement strand
GACCACCATGACCGCCACGACCCATCATGCCGCCCATGTCGCCCATACCGCCGTGACCACCATGACCGCCACGACCCATCATGCCGCCCATGTCGCCCATGCCGCCGCGACCCATCATGCCGCCCATGCCGCCATGTTCCATCATGTCCATGCCCATGCCACGCCCATTACCGGGAGTCCACGCCTTGCTGAACCACGCTTCAAGATTGGCTTTCAGCAGCGCCACATGTGCATCGGCCTGCGCCTGAGTCAGCGTGCCAGCGGTTACAGCGGCGGTCAGTTGTTCGCTGTGCGAGGCCACCACTGCATCCACAATCGTGCTGAGGGCGACATCCTTTTCGGTTGCCAGATCAGCCACCGTCTTACCGCCTTGCAGCGCCGTCACCAGTTCGTCCGCTGAGATGCCCAGTTGTTCTGCGACAACGGTCAGGATTTGAACGTGTCCCTGCGGGGCTGTCGCCTGTGTTGTAGTCGTATCAGTGTTGGCCTGCTGTGCGCCCACTACCGCCACCGCGCTCAACAGCACGGCAATCACCAGCGCCACGATGCCCCATTTAGAACGGATGCTATTCATGATGTTCCTCCACAAGATGTCTAGTTGTGCTTCGATGTTTGAAGCATAACAGCCACTTATGGAGAAGTTATGGAGATGCCTTCACATGCATCCATGCGGAAGTCAGCAGCGCCGCGAACGCCACCCATGCCGCCCCGCCGGACGTTACTTCGCCGCCCATGCGTTCGATGTAGGCCAGCACCGCCACCGCCATCTGTCGTTCCCGCGCCAGCGTCAGCAGCGGGCTGAGATTGCGCCCCACCACATGCGCTCCGGCACGTCCCCAGAACAGTGCCTCGGCGGGTGTTTCCAGCCGTTCGCGGCTGACGCAGGCATACACTCCGCGCCGGAAAGGACGGGGCGCAGCCGTAGCCGCAGCCGTCAGCAGCGCGCTGCGGCTGGCGGGGTCGAAGGCCGGCACCTGCTGCACATAGCCGCCAGCTTGCTCGCTGAAAAAGGTGTAATGCTGCCCGCGTGTTCCATCTATATAGTCGTCAGGGATCAGCCAGTCACCCACTTCTAGCAGCGGCGACAGCGCCGCCACGCTTTCTGCCAGCCAGACGTGCGTCACGCCGCGCTCGTGCAGGGCGTGAATGGTGGCGCGGGGGTCTGCGCCAGCAGGCGGACAGGCATAGCCCCACGCCTGCGCGGTCAGCGGCGCGGACAGGCCATAGGGGGTAGGGTACGCTTCGCCCACCGGCGCGTGTTCGCATAAAACAGCCAGAGTCATAGCCAGCCTCCTTGCAGGTCAATCGTGCCGATTCTACGCCGCACCACTCCTACCCGCCAACCCCTTACCCGCAGAGGGTGATTCGTAGGGACACGGCTGGTGCCGTGTCCCTACGGAAGGCCATTTATCCCCTCTTTCCCCCTCTCTTAGCTATACTCAGCGTTATGGAGAGGGGCAGGGGGCTTTCAAGGGTAGGTTTTTTGCGGGATAACCCTCAACCTAAAACCTCACCCCCCAGCCCCCTCTCCGTAGTAACAGCTGAGGGGGCGACAGTAGATAGGATCAGGAAGGAGGGGAAGCAGACAGAAAAGTTTGCCTCCCCTCTCGAAAAAGGCTCCAACGGCGAACAGGCTCACCATCTGGGCGATATTTTAAGGTCGTCTTTCCGAGATCAAGCACTGCCGCACCTAAGAACAACATCCAAGCATAGGCAACCACGAGCAGAATCCATAAGTGCGCCATGCGTTTAGGGCTATCACAAATCGCTTGCTCAAGTTGCCAGCCATAGGACTTGAGATCACGGAACGCTTCTTCAATCCACATGCGTTGCCCATATTCCCAGCCCGTCAGGGCAGGGTCGTTGGTCACGAGCGCCCAGCGTTCTTGGGCATCCTTAGACCATAATACCCGCACATGAGCCGGAACCTGTCCACGTTTCTTGAAGACCAAGCCCTGAGCAGAATAGGTTTCACCGGGAGCGGTCACTTGGTCATAGAAGCAAACAGCTTCTCCAGTCGGGAGAATGATCTTGCTTTGCTTGGTGACCCGAAACAAAAATGTCCAGTGCATCGCCATAATCCCTCGCATCAGCAAGGGAGATGTCCCTATCCCTCGATCCGCCAAGACCCGCACCTTTATCCCTCTGGGTAAGCCTGCTTTGATCTGCTTGAGTAAGCGGATAATCAGGTGGGATTGTCCTTCCGCCGGATAGTCAGCGTGGCTGTTGGCACGATACACCTGCCAAGCTAAGGGAATACAGCGTCCCTGGTAAACCACACCCACCACCAGCACACCCCACTCATCTTTCAGTTTCGTTTCATCCACCACCAGCACGATCAATTTTTGATTGAGCATTTTGACGACACTTTTTGTCCAGCCTCGAAAAAATACCTCCAACGGTTGTTCTTGAGCAATAAACCGCTGTAACCGTCGTCGTTGACTAGCGGCTTTACCACCACTTGCCCCAGCAATCTTCCAGATTTGGCTGCTGCCAGATCGTGCCACCCCCCGGGCAAACACCTGAACATTTTTCCGAAAATGCCGTGTGACCCCTGCCCAATCTTTGCTTGTTTTCTTCACCCACTGGTATAGTTTTCGTAGGTTCATTTGGCTCTCCTTTCTTTTGTGGTGATTGAAAGTTTGCCAAATGAACCTTACTTTTTTTAGTGTCGCCCCCTCAGCCCCATGTATGGGGAGGGAAAAAGGGCGGGGACTCTTTCAGGCACGTTTGAGGATTGTTGGGTTCTGCCGCGTTTTAGCTGGCGGAGATGAGCGTTCCGACGCTGTGGTTGCCCTGCACCGCTTGGAACAGATCGTTCTCCGCCCAGAAATCCACCACCAGAATCGGCAGGTCGTGTTCCTGACAGAGCGTGAAGGCTGTCATGTCCATCACCTGATACTTGTTCTGGAGTACCTGATCGTAGCTGAGGGTGCTGAAACGGGTGGCGGTGGGGTCTTTCTTGGGGTCGGCAGAATACACGCCGTTCACTTTGGTGGCTTTAATCACGATGTCGGCGTTGATCTCCATCGCTCGCAGCGCCGCCGCCGTGTCGGTGGTGAAGTACGGGTTGCCTGTGCCGCCCGTGATGACCACCACGCGCCCCTTTTCGAGATGGCGAATGGCTCGCAGGCGGATGTACGGTTCGGCGACAGCATTCATCTGCACGGCGGTCTGCACGCGGGTGGTCACGCCCACGCGCTGGAGCGCATCTTGCAGTGCGAGGCCGTTCATCACTGTGCCAATCATGCCCATCTGGTCGGCGGTGCTTTGTTCCATGCCCCGGCTGACACCCGTTGAACCGCGCCACAGGTTGCCTGCGCCGATCACCACCGCCACCTGAATGCCAATCTCATGAATGGCGCGGATTTTGTGGGCGATGTATTCGGCGCTGCTGGGGTCAATGCCGTTACCGTTGGGGCCAGCCAGTGCCTCCCCGCTGATCTTGAGGATGATACGCTTGTAGGGGAGCGTGTTCTGGTTTGTCATGTTGTTTCCTCCAGTAGAAAGGTGACACTGAACACTCAAAAGCACAAACGGGCAAAAAAATAGGGACTAGCATTCGCTAATCCCTATTCATCATACACTCAACGCGGCAAGCCCCCGGCTTCAGGGGCTATGCTACAACAGGACGGATGACGTTTAGCCGCCATCGCCTTCGTTGTTTTCGCCCAGAGCGAAACGGGCAAACCGTCCGATCTGGATGCTTTCACCGATTTCCGCCACCGTCTCCGAGAGAAGCTGCTGAATGGTCTTGGAGTCGTCCTTGATGAACGGCTGCTCCAGCAGGCAGATTTCCTCGTAGAACTTGTTCATGCGGCCATCCACGATCTTCTGCGCGACGGCTTCCGGCTTGCCTTCTTCAATCGTGCGGCGCAGCAGGATGGCACGTTCGGCTTCGATCACGTCAGCAGGCACTTCTTCGCGGCGGATGTAGCGCGGCGCGAGGTTGGCGATTTGCAGCGCGACATTGTGGGCGAAAGCCTGAAACTTCTCGGTACGCGCCACAAAGTCGGTTTCGCAGTTGATCTCCACCAGCACGCCCAGACGCTTGTTGTGGTGTTCGTAGCTGAGGACGATACCGTCCTTCATCGCACGACCCGCACTCAGCTTCTTGGCGGCTTTGGAAAGCCCCTTCTCACGCAGCCACTCCACCGATTTCTGCAAGTCGCCGTTGTTCACTTCCAGCGCCTTCTTGCAATCCAGCGGGCCTGCGCCAGTCGATTCGCGCAGGTCTTTCACCATCTTGGCAGTGATTTCCATAGTTAGCTCTGTTCCTCATCAACATCAAACAGTTTGGGATCGCGGAGTTTGGCGATGGTCGAAGCGCCCAGATAGGCCGCATCATCCTCGTCATCCTTAAAGTCTTCATAGCGCGGGGCGCTGTTCGGATCGATCGCATCGGCCTGCGAGTCGTCACCCTTACGCATCAACAACCCTTCAGCCACCGCATCCGCAAACGTCTTGACCAGCAGCGAGATGGCGCGCACCGCGTCATCATTGGCCGGAATGATGTAGTCAATCGAGGACGGGTCGGAATTGGTGTCGGCCAGTGCCAGCACCGGAATGCCCAGAATGTTCGCTTCCTTCACAGCAGTCGATTCGCGGGTGGTGTCCACGACGATCAGCAGTTCCGGCAGGCGCTTCATTTCGCGGATACCGCCGAGGCGCAACTGGAGTTTCTCAATCTTGCGCTCCAGCACCAGACCTTCTTTCTTGGTCAGCAGGGCAAATTCACCGGCATCGCGGCGCTTTTCCAGCTTCTTGAGGGTGTCAATGCGGTCGCGGATGGTGCGCCAGTTGGTGAGCGTGCCGCCCAGCCAGCGGTGATTGACATAGGCCATGTTGCAGCGGGCCGCATGTTCGGCGACGGTTTCCTGCGCCTGACGCTTGGTTCCCACGAACAGCACCGTCCCGCCATTCGAGACGAGATCACGAATCAAATCGTAGTACTGATTCAGATTCGCAATCGTCTGCTGAAGATCAATGATGTGGATGCCGTTGCGCTGCGTGAAGATGTAGGGAGCCATGCGCGGGTTCCACTTCGGCGTGCGGTGGCCGAAATGTACGCCCGTCTCCAACAGCTCTTTCATGGTGACTTTAGAGGGCATTATTCAATTCTCCTACGGTGTTTATACGATCACGCCCTTCAACCGGAAATGCAGCCTGTGAGGGTAACACCTTTCCGTCCAGACGTGTGAAATTTGGCGCGAACGCCGCAGCGCATTCTAGCAGGTCGGGTAGCCGTGTCAAGATCAAGGGCATCGGCTACAATAGCCCGTATGATGCCCATTCTTCCCCTCGCACTTCACCTACCCGACCCGGCTGTGCGCTTGCGCCCGGTGGCCTATACCGATTCCGATCCGCTGCGTCGTCTCTGCTGGCCGAACCGTCCTTTTAGCGGGGTTTACAGCATCGTGCAGCGGGCGGTACAGATGGCGAACAGTGGGCGCGGTTGCGGATGGGTGGTGCTGGGCGTGGACGGTACGGCGGTGGGTTTTGGGCAGATTTCCGTCTGGCCAACGTGTTCGGAGATCAGCGATTTGATGATCGCCGAACCGCTGCGCGGGCAGGGCATCGGCACGGCCTTGATTCAGCGGCTGGTGCAGGAGAGTTTGCGGCTGGGGATGCGCGAGATTGAGATTGGCGCGGCCTTCAGCAACCCGCGCGCACTGGCGCTGTATCTGCGCTTGGGCTTCGAGGAAAGTCATACGCTGTTCGTCTCGCTGGAGGGCGGCGAACCGGAGCGCGTGCAGTATTTGCGCCTGAGCGTCCCCTAGAAACGAACAGGGCGGAGATTGCCCCCGCCCGGTGGAATGCTCCTGTGATCGCGGCGATTAGCAGCGTGCGAAAACGCCGCCCGCACCCCGCACGTAGCCACACCCGCCTGTCGGGGGCGGAACCGGCGCGGGTTCTGCCACCGGTATTCCCAGCGGTTCATAGCTCTCATCATCGCGTGGCTCAAACTGGTAGGCTTTGGATTCCTTACCGTCGCCCTCGAAGCCGTTGAATTGCAGCGAACACACCGGGACGGCGTTGGGGCCATCATACACGGCGGACAGGGTGAACGAGCCATGTGTGCCTGCGACAGTGCCGATTTCCATGTTTTTGCCTTCCGCCGCGCAGGTTGCCAGCGCCGCCTGAATAGCGTCCTGCGCCCATTTGCCTAGTGATACGCCATTCTGATTCAGCAATTCGCAGCCGTTCGTGCCACAGAACAGACCATCTCCGCCCTATAGCCGTTGATCGGATTGTTGATCTGGGCAGCGGCGG
>CAIVEA010000228.1 GCA_903904765.1 uncultured Chloroflexota bacterium | reverse complement strand
ACCAGCGGACGCGAAACATAAAACGTGAGTTGGTTGTTAAGGGTGGCAAAGCCGCTGAGTTCCGTCAGACTGTAGTCATTCTGGAATGCCTCGATGAGATTGGCCTCAAACTCGTTCGCCAGATCATCCGGGTTTTTGGGATTCAATGAGGCTTCTTTATAGACGAGATCACTGTACTGCCCATCTTGAGTGAACATCTGAAAGATGGTATAGGCAGCAAAGGCAGGGATGGCTTCGGGGATGAAATCCGTTTCACTATCTAGATGATGGTCTAATAGCGGGGCAATGTGTTCATTGGTGTAATTACGAACGGAACTCAACAGCCCCATCATCGCCATGCCGCGATAGGTCATTTCCTCCTCGGCTTCATCTTGCAGAATCTGCGTAAAGCCAACCCACGATGCAATAATACCAACGATGAAAATCGCGGTTAGAATCAGCGAAAATCGCGTCTGTAAACTGATTTGCGAAAGCAATAGACGATTTTTCATCGTGTCGTAATGTGTTTGAGTATAATGCTATCAGCGATGCGAACAGGGTGAGCTTACGACTATGACGCTACCCGATTCGCACCGCATTATATACACATTTTATAACATTACACATTTTCGAGCCTTAAGGTTTATCGCCGTTTATCCCTGCTGGAAAGATTGCACCACATCGAACACCATCTCTACCGTGTGCAGATTATCCTGACAGGGCGTTCCCGGCGTTCTGCCCTGTGTGACCGCTTCATGAAATTCGTGTAGCAGATACGCCTGCGCTTCCCGTTCCATCGTCACCAGCGGGACAGTCACGGGCGGGGCGTTCTGCACGATACGCAGCCCACCACGATCTTCGATGCCTGTCATGCGCTGCACCGTCACCGTGTCCTGTTCCACCAGCAGCACGCCTTCCGCGCATTCGAAGCGCCAATCGGCATTCCATGAGGTTTCGCGCCCCTGCGAACACCACGATCCGGTGTAATTGACTTGTACGCCATTGTCGAAGGCCGCCAGCACGGATGCGGAGGCATCCCCTTTGTACCAGCTCCACTCCGGATTCCAGCTATGCCCCGCCACGCGGATGGGGTTCGCCTCCAGAAAGAAGCGCATCAGGTCGAAATGGTGAATCGCCATGTCAATAATCAGCGGGTAGGGCATGTCCTCGCGGAAGCCGCCGAAATGCGGCCCTTTGAAGAAGCGCACTGCCACCGCGCCGACTGCGCCTAGTTCCCCGCCCGCCAGCACCTGCTTGACGGTTTGCGCCAGCGGTGAGTAGCGGTAATTCTGTGCGACCATGTGCAGCACACCTGTCTGGTCGCTTTTTTCCACGATGGCGCGGGCATCCTCGCGGGTTCCCGCCAGTGGCTTCTCCGATAGGACGGGCAGACCGGCCTCCAGCGCCGCAAACGAGATGGCTTTGTGCGCGGCAGGCGGGGTGACATCAATCACGCCGTCGGCCTGTACTGCCGCCAGCGCCGCCGCCAGCGATGAGTAAACCAGCCCCGCATCGAGGCCGAAATCGGCTGCACACTGGCGAGCCGCCGCCGCATCCACTTCGACCAGCGCGGCCACCTGCACCTGCGCCGAAGCCTGTATTGTCCGCAACCAGTGTCGCCCCATCCCGCCCAGTCCGCACAAAATGACCTTCATGCTTGCCCCTCGGATGCCCCGCAATCGTGGTTCTGGTGTATAGTTTCTTACAGGATAGACACTTGCGTTTTTAGAACACTTGGTCTATCATTTCATTTCCGAAGAGCGAATCATATCAGGAAAAACCCACGTGACACAACCAGATGATTACCAAGAACTCGAAGGCGCTGAAATGGGTTTGGATGAGGACGCTCCTAAACCTGCGGCCAGCGAAAAGAAGGGTAAAAAAGCTTCTTCCAAGTCGAAGAAGGAAGCAGTTGAAAGTGATGGCAGCACCCCGTTAGAAGATCATGGTCGCATGAAGGCGCTGGAAGCCACGCTGGCGGACATCACCAAACGCTTTGGCGATGGCACGGTCATCCGCTTGGGCGACGCAGCGCACATGGCGGTGGCGGTCATCCCCACCGGCTCGCTGACGGTGGATATTGCCACCGGTGTCGGCGGCGTTCCGCGTGGGCGCATCACCGAAATTTACGGCCCCGAGTCCAGCGGTAAAACCACCCTCTGCTTGCATGTGATCTGCGAAGCGCAGCGGCGCGGCGGCCTGTGCGCGTTCGTGGATATGGAACACGCGCTTGACCCGTCCTATGCCGAACGCATCGGTGTGGATGTGGAACGGCTGTACATCTCGCAACCGGACACGGGCGAACAGGCGCTGGAAATCACCGAGTCGCTGGTGCGCTCCGGCGCGCTGGATGTGATCGTGGTGGATAGCGTGGCGGCGCTGGTTCCGCGTGCGGAAATCGAAGGCGAAATGGGCGACTCGTTCGTGGGGTTGCAGGCGCGGCTGATGAGTCAGGCACTCCGCAAGCTCTCCGGCGCAATCAAGCACTCGAACTCGACAGTGCTGTTCACCAACCAGCTTCGTGAAAAAGTGGGTGTCATGTTCGGGTGCTTCCGTGAAGATGCCCGTGTGATGCTGGCGAATGGCACAAGCGCGTCCATCGGGCAGCTTGTCCGCGAACGCATGGATGTCGAAGTCCTATCGTACAATGCGCGTACCGGACAGTTTGAGCCACGCAAAATCGTTCAGTGGTTCAACAACGGCGCGGCAGATCATTTTCTGGAAATTACGGTCGAATCGCCTTTCGGGATGCACACTTTCGCTTGTACCGCGAATCATCTGCTGCTCACAGAAGAAGGCTATCTCGAAGCGGGCAGTTTAGAGATTGGCGAAAAAGTCATCACAGCTGTGCCAGCACTCGAATTGGCGATGGTAGGTTATGCGGCACCCAACACCGCAGCCCCGAAATTTGAGCCATCCCCCATGCCCATCGTTGCCATCAAGCCTATTGGCGGTGCGCCAGACCGTTTCGATATTGAAGTGGAAGGCAACCATTGTTACGTGGTGGATGGTGTGGTGGTTCACAACTCGCCAGAAACCACCAGCGGCGGGCGGGCGCTGAAGTTCTACGCCAGCATGCGCCTCGACATCCGCCGCATCCAGAGCATCAAGTCCGGCGGCGACACCATTGGCAACCGCACCAAAGTGCGTATCACCAAAAACAAGGTGGCTGCCCCCTTCCGTGAAGCCGAATTCGACATCATGTTCTTCGAGGGCGGCATCAGCAAGACGGGCGAAATCGTGGATTTGGGCGTGGAACTGGGCATCATTGACAAGCGTGGCGCGTTCTTCCGCTACAATGACGGCCTGCTCGGTCAAGGGCGCGAAGTCTCCAAGCAGTTCCTCGCGCAGAACAAAGCGGTCTCGGACGAGATTGAGGACGCGATCCGCGCCCATTACGGCCTGCCGCCCATCCCCCGCACGTAAGCATATCCTGAGTCCCCACCCTAATCCCTCCTCATGCATGGGGAGGGAAAAAGGGGGAGGGGATTCTGCTTTTAATCCCACTTGCATATTTGCATCACCACTAGAAAGGCGTTCACATGGAAGGCTATCGTGCCGATTTGAAAGCCCTGCTCGATCAATTGCTGCTGGGGATGCCGGGGGTGAAGGCCGGGCGTATGTTCGGTTTCCCGAACTACAAGGCCAACGGCAAGGTGTTCATGTTCGTGGTGGAGCGCGGCCTGACGATCAAGCTGCCGCAGGCGCAGGTGGATGCGCTGATCGCGGAACGCCCCCAGTCAATGCGCCCGTTCTCGCCCGTCGAGACCATGAAGGCGTGGCGCGGGTGGGTGCTGGTGGAGCATGACGATCTGGCGGATTTCGAGGCCGATCTGAATCTGTACGAAGACTCGGCGTTTTACGTCGCGTCGTGAACGACAGGGTATAATCGTTCAAAACAGGACGAGGATTCCCACCCGTGATGCACGATCACGCCGAATATCATGACGAAGCTGACGACCCGTTAGAAGCCTACTGCGTCCGCTGCCGTGAAACCGTCGAGATGGACAACCCGCAGCCGGTCTGGACGCGGCGCGGGATGCCCGCCACACGCGGCGAATGCCCGGATTGCGGCGGCACGGTGTTCCGCATGGGACGCAGCAGCGCCCATCAGCGCGAACAGCGTCCGGCGGCGGTGCAGGTAGAGGCAACAACCAGCAAACGTGCCAAACTCGCCCGCGACACGGCCTATCTGGCCTACAGCGAGGCCGACAGCGCGATTGCGGAACAGTTGGCGGACGATCTGCAAAAGGCGGGAATTGCCGTATGGCTGCACGATCCCACCACCGAGGATGTGCATTGGGCATCCGGCGTGCATCCCGCGCTGACCGAATGTACGCGCATGGTGGTGGTCGTGTCCGGTTTTCCGGCCTCCAGCGTGACCGCTGCGTGGACGTTCTTCAAAAGCAAGGGCAAGCGCGTGGTGGTGGCACAGGTGGAGGCGGTGGAGATGCCGGATGGCCTGCGCCGCGCACCACGCTTTGATTTAACCGCCGACTACAAAAGCGCCTTTCGCCAGTTGGTGCAGGCGCTCAGCAGCTAATCCGGCAGCACCATTTCGCCGCGCATCAGCGTGACCGCCGGCCCGCCCACCTTAACAGCTTCCATTGCGTCCGGGCTGCCGATCACCTCAGCATAGCCGCGCCCCGGCCTGCCCATCCAATGCCCCTGTTCTGCGATGAAGCGCGGCGCAGCGATCAGCCGATGATGCCACAGATACGCCGCCATCCCGCCCGTTGCCGAGCCGGTGAACGGGTCTTCCAGCAGGTCGGGCGGCGTGCCGAAATGACGGGCGAAGGTTTGCCCCTGCGGGCTGATGCCCTGCACACAGAAATGATGCGGGCTGAAGAAATCCCCATTTTTGCGAAGCTGGTTATACAGCGGGATATTGACCGTCGTTCGGCGCAGCGTGTCGTGGTCGCGCAGCGGAACCATGAGCTGCGGCGTGCCGGTGCTGACGGTCTGGATGACCGCCCCCGGCAGCAAATCATTCGGGGTAAGGCCGAAAGCCGGCATGACTTCCTCCGGCGTGTAGATGCGCCCGAAGATCGGTTTCTTCTGCGTCATGGTGAAGATCAGCCCGTCCGCCGCCTCGCTGATGTCCACCTGCACCACACCGGCCTGCAATTGCAAACTGAAGTTGCCATCTGTCGCCTGCAAACGTCCGCTATCCAGCAGGGCGCGGGCGACGGACAGGGTGGGATGTCCCGCCAGCGGGATTTCTTCGGCGGGCGTGAAGTAGCGGGCGCGGAAGCGTGCCACCGACGACGACAGCACGAACGCGGTTTCGGACAGGTTGGCTTCGCGGGCGATGGTCTGCATCTCGGCTTCGCTCAACGAGTCGCCGTTGAGGATGACGAGACAGGGATTGCCGCTGAGAGGGGTGGTGGTGAAGGCATCCACCCACATAAAAGGCAGGGTACGGGTCATGGTCGCTTTCCGTAGCTAGGCCGACGAGTCCTCTTATTGTGACGGGCAATCGTAGAAGGCGCAATTGGCACAGGCGTAAATTTGCGCTCATCTGACCGAACACAGTTGTGCGGATCAGATGGGTTCGGCAATCAGCGTACAGAGTCAGGTAAGCCGTTCCCATTTCCACCATGTGTAATGATATTCGCGCTCTTCTACTCGATACCGAACACCGCACTCCATACATTCGCACTCGTAAAAGTCAATCCATTTTCCATCTAGCAGGGTCGTCCCCAGAATCCGTATATGCCCGGATTTTTGCTCGGTCTGCGGGTCATATAAATCGTCCATCTCGTACAACGCGCACAGACATTCGTGCGAATCCCTTATAAACTCCAACTTACGAATCGCAAAATCGAGGTGACTTGAATTGGGGCGCAGCGCACCTCCTAATGAGATATTGCGGGTGCTTTTGCGTATCTCAGCCAGATGAGATGCGAGATTCATCAGTTCGGCACGATCACGCAAAGTGCGGATGGCACTTGCGCCAGCCAAAATGCGCTTTGTATTCTTAGAAACGAGATCTTCAAAAATAGTCATAGCCCAGAGCCTATCAATCTCGATTAGCTAACCGTCCGATTGCCCGGTTCTCCCTGACGCGGGATGTACCGCTGACGATCTGTGCAGCGGACATGCTTAACCAACGGGCGACGGTGGCGGTCTTCCCGTAAGGTGATGTGTCTGCAACTTACTCCGGCTAACTACTCATCTTGAGTGTGCGTTTCTCCATGATCTGGGCGAGTACCTGAAGAATATCGGCCAGATTGCCTTCGACTTCAATCTGTGCCTGCATGGCTGCAATGACCAAATCGAGATCAGTGCTGGGTGTGCGCCGTAGCCAATCCTTGAAAACCTGTAGATAGGGTTGACCGTTGTTCCATTGGTCTACCACCCATTGCGCCTCACTGCTGGCGGGAACGGGCATATCGTGCGCGATGATCTCAAATGCCTGTTTAACACTATGTCCAGAGCGAAGGGCAATTTCAAGATTGCGAATGAACAGTGGAATTTGCTTGTCGAACGCTGCTGTTGTCATCATGATTATTTTTCCCCATCCCCTTCTTCTTTCATTTGCTTGAGCCGCTGAGTGTATTCGTCGTAGCCAATTTCTAGGAGGTAGATGGCGGCAATCGCTCGCTCGATAACGGGTGTGTTATGTCGAGCGGGCGGCAACCCCCAACGTCGGGCGAGCTTTTCCATCTGCCGCGCTGTTTCATCGGTAACCTGAATACTGATCTGTTTCATTTGATTCCTATTTCGAGATGTCAATTCACACATTATACACGATAATCGTGTATTGTAAAGCTAATCAGGAAAACTCATTGGTTGTAATACATGAATACTCCTATGCTCTAGAACAATTCAACAGGTTGATGCAATTGGCGCAGGCGAATATTTGTGCTACGCTCAAAGCAGATTTGGGGATAAAAATGGGGATAAACCATGACACCGACGGAACTTTCGAAAGACTTGGTGCGCGAGTTTGTGCTGTCCTCGCATTTCAACTTCGATAAGGTGAAGACGCTGCTGGCGGAACATCCGGCGCTGCTGAATGCGGCGTGGGAATGGGCACCGGGCGATCTGGAAGACGGGTTGGGCGCGGCGGCGCATGTCGGCAACCGCCCGATTGCCGAGTTTCTACTGGCGCAGGGTGCGCCGCTGACCATCTGCGCGGCAGCCATGCTCGGCCAGCGGGAAGCAGTAGCGGACTTCCTGCAACGTGACCCGGCGGCGGTCAACGCACGCGGCGCACACGGCATCTCGCTGCTGTTCCACGCCGCCATGAGTGGCGACACTACCCTGACCGATTTCCTGCTGGCGCAGGGCGGCGGCGAAGGCGCATCCCACGCGCTGCATGGCGCAATCGCGCATGAGCAGGTTGGCATGGTGGCGTGGCTGCTGGCGCACGGCGCGAACGATGTGAACACGCCGAACTACGAGGGCAAAACGCCGCTGCAAAAGGCTGAAGAAGGCGGGCAGGCTGAAATTGCCGACCTGCTGCGGGCGCACGGGGCGTAAGTCGCCCCAATTATCATTTATAAAATATACTTGCGCCACATTTCACAAACTTTTAATACATTGTACCTAAATGGTTCTATAGATAGACGCTCGGCATTGTTTATACTGAGCATATCGAAAGTGAAACCATGAGGTCATGAGCAAGTGGAACGTGAACTAGCGCGTCTGAACGATGAGCAGCTGCGGATGCAGCTTTTCAAAGCGTATTCCGAGATGCGTGCATCGTCACCGGATTCTGCATCGGTGCAGAGTCTCAAGAGTGAACTTTACCGTCGCGGCTATGAACAGGAACGGGTGATCGAAATCGCCGTTGCAGCCCTGATTCATCAGTCCGCACACTAACGCATATTCCCTCCCTCCTCTCCACGCAAAACGCTCCGCATTCCGGGGCGTTTTGCCATTCTACCCTCATCCCCTGTCCCCTTCTCCCTCATGGCGAAGGGGAGTAAGAGCGACTAACCAGTTTTGAAGTCCCTCTCCATGAGGGAGAGGGATTTAGGGTGAGGGTGGCCGTGTGCGTCATAACTTGTGGTCTCAGCCACTATTCAGCAACGTCTCATCCGGTGTTGAACACTCCCTGTGTTACAATGTCGCCTGTGAAAAATCGAACGAACCACAACCCATGACACCCAATCCCGCGCAGCCGATTGTCCATATCCACAACCTATCCAAGCACTACGACGAGGGCGATCGCAGTCGTCTGGTGCTGGATGATGTCTCTCTGGAAATCCTCCCCGGCGAATTTTTCGTGCTGCTGGGCAAAAGCGGCAGCGGCAAAAGCACCCTGCTCAACATGATGAGCGCGATTGACCGCCCGGATCGCGGGCAGATTGTGATCGCAGACACCGATTTGACCCATCTGGATGATCGCGGTCAAACGCTATTCCGGCGCGACAAAATCGGCATTGTGTTCCAGTTCTTCAACCTCATCCCCACGCTGACGGTGCTGGAGAACATCACGCTCCCCGGCGAATTGCGCGGCGAACGGCGGGCTGTCGTCGAAAAGCGGGCGCTGGCGCTGCTGGAACGGGTGGGGCTGGCAGGGCGTGCGGAAACCTTCCCCGACAGGCTCAGCGGCGGCGAACAGCAGCGCGTGGCGATTGCCCGTGCGCTGGCGAACGAACCCGCGCTGATCCTAGCGGACGAACCAACGGGCAATTTAGACGAAGAAACAGGACGAAATGTCCTAAATTTGCTGCTCGAATTAACCCGTGATGCGGGCAAAACCCTGATTATGGCGACACACAACCCGGAAATCATCCCTTACGCGGATCGGGTGTGCCGCATTCACGACGGCAAGCTGATGATTACGATGCACAGCGATCATCTCCATAGCGAGATGGTGCTTTCTCAGGCATAATGAAGATATGCAGCGTATACTCCCGTGTGCGGCGGCATCCCCGCCGGGGGTGATAATAATCGTTTCTGGGCGAAAACCTTTTCTTGCGGATGACCGATTAGGATTGGCATCGAAAGGTTCCACAACAACATGGACACCGACCCCAACGATATTAAGCAGTTGCTGGCCGATTTGCGCGACTTCGACAAGGAAAAGCGCCGCACAGCGGTCATCAAGCTCGGCATGGTCGGCGGCGATCAGGCCGTCCGCGCCCTCATCCTCACCGTCAAAAACGACAACGAAGACCTCATCGCACGGGGACGCGCCGCCCTGATGCTGGGCAAACTGCGCGATGTGCGGGCTGTCGAGCCGCTGATTCAGGCATTGGACGCACCCGGTTACAAAACGCCGGTGTTCGCTGCCGAGGCGCTGGGCAAGATCGGCGACCCGCGTGCGGTACAGGCGCTGCTGGTGGCCGCAGCCTCCCACAACGACTCGCTGCGTGAAGCGGCGATGGAAGCCCTCAAGCGCCTCGGTCACAAAACGATAGAATAAACCCTCATCCCCCAACCCCTT
>CAIVEA010000227.1 GCA_903904765.1 uncultured Chloroflexota bacterium | reverse complement strand
GTGATGGATATGGCAGGCAACGTGTGGGAGTGGTGCGCCGACCTCATCCCGTCGCAGGATGGCAAGCAAAAGCGGATTATGCGTGGCGGTTCGTACATCAGCCCCGGCGAACGCGCCCACATCTCCTTCCGGTATGAACTCGGCCCCGAGTCGTACCATAATTCGATTGGCTTCCGAATCGCACGGAATCTCACGTAACCATTAGCTTAGCGTGCCGGATAAACCAAAACCTATCCGGCACTGGCACAACATCGTTTCAGCCTTATACTCATACCCATAATAATCTGCGTTTGTCGCCTATCGCGGAATATGACAGGTGGCCTTTAAGGGTGCATAGCGCACCGCTATAAATGCCAAAGCTTGAAACACAAAGAACTTGGTAGGACGGCAGGAAGGATTCCCTGATGACAACGTGGATGGTGGTGGAGGACGAGCCTGATCTGTATGAACTCGTACTGGCGATGTACGAAACACTCGGCGTGGATGGTGTTTCCTTCACCAATGGCGAAGATGCCTTAGCATGGATTGAAGATGTCGAAAATGGACTATACCCCGGCGAACTGCCGGAACTGGCACTAATTGACATCCGGTTGCCCGGAAAAACAGACGGCGCGATGGTGGGCGCACATCTGCGAAAATCTCCCAAACTCGAACATATCGGCATCGTCTTGATGACTGCCTACCGGCTATCGCCCAAACAAGAGCAGGATTATATAGACAAATCGAAGTGCAACACGCTTCTGTACAAGCCGCTGCCTGTACTAGACGAATTCGCGCACATCATGAACGTGGTGCTGGGTCGCGCCTGAAGTAACAGTATTAAGGCTCACCACAAGCAGGCCAGTGCTATAATCTTCAATAATGCCCATTTTGTATTGCACCTGCGCCGAACCGCGCAGCGGGGAATTGCGCTATGGATGTCTATATCCCCTATCTAGGCGACCACCACGCCCAACGCCTCGCACGCGATGTTCAGAATGCAGGGGCGGCGCTCCGGTTGCACCCACAAACCGGTGCAATTACTCTCGTCGCCCTCACGCCAGATTCCATCCGCACCCTGAACGGAGAATCGTTCGCGTTCCAACCCACCGACATTCCGGTATTGATGGAATCCTGCGACGTGCCGCCGATATACGCTCAAGAGCTGATTGACCTCTCTGAACAATATGTAAGCGGCTTCCCGCGCTTGATCGCCCGCCTACGGAGCGCAACCGCACAAGCTGGCCTGAACCCCTTCAAAGGACTGCATCCCTATTCCGAACTGGATGCGCCACGCTTCTCCGGCAGGCACGGCTTTCTGTGGAAATTGCAAGATCATCTCACAGGCGGCGCACCGTGCGCGGTCATCATAGGCGCTTCTGGCAGTGGCAAAACATCTGCCGCCAGCGCGGGGCTGGTCGCCACGCTGCGCGAAAGTGGGCAAGCATGGCTGCCGCTGCAAATCACGCTGGAAGATCAACCTCTGCATCAGATGGCCACCCACCTGAAGCCGATCATCACCCTGTCCGAAGACCTTGTAAGCATCCTCAACAGCGACCCGCACATGCTGGGCGAAATTCTCGAAGCTGCTGCACCTGACGGCACACGCTTGGCACTTGTGCTGGACTCGTTCGACAACGTGTTCACCCGGATGCCCCTTTCGGAGCGCAGCTACTTTCTGGACTCGCTATATTACGCCATCACGCGCATCAGTCCGGCCTATGTGACCATCCTCGTCATGCACGAAGAACTGCATGCGTTGCTAACCGAAACACCCCGCTGGGCGCAGGCGATGGAAGGGAACATATTCCCGCTGCCCCCTATCAACCACGACGATCTGATCGAAATCATACGTGGCCCGCATGATGCGACAGACAACCACGTCTTGAGCATCACACAGGGATTTGCCGAACGAATCGCGAATGATGCCCTCAAGCTCAAGCGGTCATTCTTACCCGACCTGTCCTTCACGTTAGCGGCGCTGGTGCGCGGTGGCGACCTCAGCGAACACGCTTATACCCAGATGGGTGGCGTGGCAGGCGCAATGGTCAGCCGCGCCGAAGCCATTGTCGCGCCGCTGTCACAGGCGCAACAACTAGCCGTCCGCCGCATATTGTGTCAACTGCTGGACTACACCGAAAACGGCGAACCTGTAGCACGTTCCATGCCCCGTGAACGCTTCACCTTCACATGGGTGAGCGATCAGGCCGTGCAGCAAACGATTGACGCGCTGCTGGATGAAGGCTTCATCACTCAGACCGTTGACATCGAAACTGGAGCGCCCATCCTGCATCTCAGCCATGTGTCGCTGGCTGCCGAATGGCCGCGTTTCGCAGGCTGGTTGCAAGCGGATTCGGAAAGCCTGCGCTATGGCAGTCAGTTGGAACGGCTGGCGGCAGTGTGGGCTGGGCGCGAATATGCGGAACAGGCGCTGCTGCGTGGGAACAAGCTGGATGAGGCGCTGAGTTGGATACAAAATCCAGATTATGTCCCATCTATGCTGCTCGAAAACTTCCTCGAAGTTAGCAAACAACTCCGCGCCGAACCGGTTGCCGGTAAGAGCGCCTTAACCGCGACAGCCGAAATCGCACGGCTGACCCTGCCGCCAGAACCCATGCCCCCCCTCGTCCCACAACCGCCAGCACCGCCCCCGCCCGCCGTGACCGTCGTGCCGCGCTGGATCATCGGACTAATCGCCGTGCTGTTGATGGCGCTGCTATTCAGCGGCATTCTGGGCATTCAGGTGACGAATGACCGCAACACACTGGCTGCCACTTTACAGGCGATTGTCACTCAAACACCCTGAACAGGGGTTAGCAGCGCGGCAAAGCTTGTGCAATTTACGCAATTCGGCAATTATCCGCACCATAATCTACGGATAATTGTCGTTTTGATGATTGCACCCTAAAGCATTAAGCATTAAACTAGAGAAGATAGAGGAACAATCATTTTTATGCACAAAACATTCTATAAAAACGGTACTTTACCAAATCCGTGATGAACAAGTTAAGCGCAAGGGATGAGGGGTAGTCAGAAGTATGTTGCAGATCCAATTGTCCGAGTATCAATATCTCCGCGATCTGATCTTCATCCGTACCGGGTTGCGCGTAGATGACAGTCGGTATGATGACCTCATGGAAGTGCTGGAAACCATGCTGGTC
>CAIVEA010000226.1 GCA_903904765.1 uncultured Chloroflexota bacterium | reverse complement strand
GCCATCGCCGCCAGTTCAGGATCGCTTTCTTCGGCGACCAGCTTTTGCGCGTCTTCCAGTTCTTGCGACAGCTTGCGGTGTTCGCGGAACAGGTCAACCAGTTCGCTTAGGCCGGAGCGTTCTTTAGAGTATTCGGCGATTTTGGTGTAGTCGCTCATTACCTCAGGATCGCCCATCAAGCGTTCCAGTTCGTCGTAACGCGCCTCAATTGCTGCCAGTTTTTCAAACATGAGTGACCTTTATCTGCCATCAATACGGACGTGAATGGGGTTGATTATACGGGTAGGACGGTATGGGCGGGTAGGGTGGGGCTGTTCAGAAGGGTAAATCGCGCAAATCCGGGTGCAGTGGAATCGCGCCGGAGGCCAGCAGTTGACTATTGCCCCCCGCGTCAATGTCCAGCGCGTAGACCGGCCTGCCCTGTGCGCGGGCGAAGCGGGCGGCATACATCGCTCCACCGTCCGCTTCGGTCTGAATGACGATCAGCGCCTCGCTCAAGCCGGAAATCAGGCGGTTGCGTGCCACCAATTGCCCCGCGCTGGCAGGCGCTTCGGGGTTCGTTTCACTCAGAAGCGCCCCCTGCCGCAGCACGACTTCCGCGAGGCGGGCATGTTCGGGCGGGAAAATGTTCAGCACACCGCTGCCCAGTACCGCCTGCGTGCGGCCTTCAGGTAGTGCCAGCGCCCCCATGTGTGCGGCGGCATCCACGCCCAGCGCCAGTCCACTGACGATGCACCAGCCCCCCTCGACCAGCGCGGTGGCTAGGTTTTGCGCGGAACGGCGGTTGGCTTGGGTGGGGCGGCGCGTCCCTACGATGGCGATCTGACGGCTGATGGGTTGTTCACCGCGCAGGAACAGCGTGGGCGGCGCATCGTCCAGCGGGCGCAGCGCGGACGGATATGCTTCGTCCGCCCATGTCAGCACGCTCACACCCCGCGCTCGCCAGCGGCGTAAATCGGTTTCTACCTGCTGCACATCCACCGCTTTGATCTGTTGGCTGATCTTGGGGCCGATGCCCGGAATCGCCCGCAGGCTGGTGCTATCCGCTGCGAGGACGTGTTCAGGCGTGCCGAACTGTGCCAGCAACGCCCGAAACGTTTTGGCTCCGATATGACCGACCAGCGACAGCCCGACCCATGCTGGATAAACGATTATTCTTCCTGATAGTATTCAACGACGGACAGCATTGCGGTGTTGATAAAGGTGTTTACCTGCCGGAGCAGGGTGGCCCAGTCAGCGGTGTTGGTGCGTGGAAGCGTGATTTCTGACCATGTGAGGACTGCATTGATGACGAAATCACTGAAGTAGAAAAAACCGCGCATAGCATCCGGCAGCGTTAGTCCTTGGCGACTGAGCAGTGCCGCGTAGTTCTTACCGATATGGATGGCTTTACCGAGGAGTTCATCCGGTGCACCAGCCGATAGGTATTGCCGTAGTCCTTCGAGGGTTTTCAACCCCTCCTGTCGCAAGCTGGAACGCGACTCTTCGTTGAGACGTTCATACCATGTATGCTGCGATAGCGTTCCGCCGCCCACCTGCATTCGGGTTTGTCCCAGCGCATTCTGGATGATGACCTGAATTTCGAGGGGTTGCAGTTCGCCTTGCGTTTCGGCGTATTGGAGGAGGTCGGCCTTGCGGAAGCGCCGATGTCCGCCGGGCGTGCGGCGTGTGGCTAAATCGCCTTTATCCGCCCAGTTGCGAACGGTAGCTGGATGCACGCCTAGAATATCTGCTGCCTGACGTAAGCTAATCCATTCCGATTCACTCATATATGTCTTTCACTCTTGTTGATTGCACTCCGAGGATAAGTATAACAAAAATCCCGGCGTTGTGGCACGCCGGGACAATTTTGTGACAAAGTCCGTACCCCAGTCCGTTTTAGCGGGACGGGCGTTCTCCTAGAACCAGCGGGATATTCACGCTCTGTCCGTCACGATAGACGGTTAGATTCACGGTTTGTCCGGGCTGGGTGTAGTTTGCCAGATACGACACCAGCGAACTCATGCCGCTGACGGGTACGTTGTCAATGGCAGTGATGACATCTACCGAGCGATTAGTCGCGCCACGAATGCCGGCGTTATCGGCAGGGCCGTTCGGGACGATGTCGCTGATGACCACGCCGCGCAGGTTGTTCGGCAAGTTGTAGGCTTCGATCATGTCAATGGTGACACCGCGTTCGTCCGAAATCGAGCTGATACCTAGGTAGCTGTAGTTGACCTGACCATTAGCAATCAGTTCGTTGGCAACGCGCTTGACGAGGTTGCTGGGGATGGCGAAACCCACTCCCGAATTGGAACGGCTCTCGCTCAGAATCTGCGAGTTCACGCCGATGACTTCGCCTTGCAGGTTGAGCAGCGGGCCACCGCTGTTGCCGGGGTTGATGGCGGCATCGGTCTGAATGACCGCGCCTACGCTGAAATTGGTCAGCCCCGTGATGGTGCGGTCAAGAGCACTGATGATGCCGCTGGTCAGCGTCCACCGCTGCCCGAACGGGCTGCCGATGGCGAGTGTGGTTTCGCCGATGAACAGCGAGTCCGAGTTGCCCAACTGCACCGGAGTCAGCCGTTCGGCAGGCATATCCACCTTCAGCACTGCCAGATCGGAGTCGGGGTCGAGTCCGACCACCTGCCCGCGCACGATTGAGCCATCAAGGAAATTGACCTGAATACCATCTTTATCCGCGCCGTCCACCACATGGTTATTGGTTACGATATGACCTTGCTGGTCAATCACGAAGCCCGTGCCACTGGCGGAGAAACTGCCACCTTGCGATGTGCCGGTGACGCTGATGGACACCACCGACGGGCTGACGCGGCTGTAGATGCTGGCGAAGAACCGTTCATTCTCCGTGATCGGGTCGGGGACGTGGAGTTGCGCCTGCGGTTGAGCGACGAACAGGGTAGAACTGGCGTTGGTACGAAGAGCGTTTGTGCCGAGTGTGAAACCGAAGGCGACGAGCAGCAGCCCGGCCACCAAAAGCGCAAGACGCTTTTTGTTGGGATTGGACATGGCGTTGATTCCTCATGACTGTTAACCACCACGCTGGCGGTTTTTGGCTTGTCGATTCCAAGAGTAGATGCAAAGCATGAGAAAGCCGTGAATCTGTTCTTAAGTTTGCAGTGAAATGTGTAGCAAGTCGCCAATACAAACGGGAGGTCAAATGCCTCCCGTTATGTAATCGGATTGAGGTGTTTGTTTAGCCGGGCAGCGGGGGGCAGTTGTCCAACGGTGTCACCGTATCGTTACGCACCCATCCGGCTATGCTGCTGCCGCCTTCGATCTGCGCGTTGATGAAGTACCACACGCGACCATCCACGATGCTGCGATCTTGACGCAGCACATCGGCGGCGGCGCGGGCGGGCAGGAAACCGATGATGGCCGAGTCGGGACGGGTAGAGGATTGCGAACGGACGCGAATCGCGTCTGCGCCGATGTTTATCACGCGGCACAGCACCGGCGGCGTGGGCGTGATGGTCGGCGTGTCCGTCACCGTGGGGGTGAGGGACGGCGTAAACGTGGGCGTGATGGTCGGCGTATGCGTCGGCGTAGGTGTTTCGGTGGGCGTAAGCGACGGCGTGACCGTGTACGACGGTGTGACGGTGGGTGATGGTGTGAACGTCCACGTCGGCGTTAAGGACGGCGTGGGCGTGTTGCTGGACGTAGGCGTATCGCTGGGTGTGGGCGTGATCGTCGCAGTGGGCGTGCTACTGGGCGTGGCTGTGGGCGGCGGGAACAACACAGGCGACCATAGCGGTTGCGAGAGTACCAGACTGATGATGCCGATCAGAATAATGCCGCCGAGCGTGGCTGCTAAGCGCAAAGTGCGGCGGCGGCGCAGGCCGCGAATGTCGTTTTCGAGGCGGATAAGTTCGGTGCGGCGGCCTAAGATGCGGAACGGTTCTTCGCGCAGGATTTCCAGCCACGCTTCGGCTTCGGCGGCATTGCCTTCTTCCACTGCAAATTCAGCGCGTTCCAGATAGCGCCCTAGCAGATCGGTCACGACGGCGCGGTAGCGTTCGTCCTGTGCATAGTCTTTCAGGCTGGCCAGCATCGTTCGCGCTTGCGAGAGTTCGTTATCGAAGTTTTGCGCCACCAGCGCCGCCGAACGTTCGATGACCTGCCGCGCTCGTTGCATATCGGTGGCGGCGGTGCGCGTGGTGAGCAGCGTTTCGGAAAGCGAGGTGTCGCCGGGGTCGAGCTTCATGCCCAGTTCGAGCAGATTCAGCGCCTCGTTGGTCAGCATCAGCCGTTCTTCTAGGCGATTGGCGTTGCTGGCGCGGTTGAGCGCCGACTGCGCCTGATCGTTCAACTGGGTTTTGATACCCGTCAAGCGGGCGTTAGCGGTCTGGGCAAGCTGGCTCAGACGCTGACTGTCCGGCAAAAGCTGGCGCACGCGCATGAGCATGTTGTTCACGTTCTGGAGTTCGGCTACTTGTTCGGTCAGCGGGCCGCTGAGCATACTCAACTTGACCGAGATTTGATCGGCATCCTGCTGGACGCGGCGCACCGATTCAATGCGTTCTTCGGCCTGTGGATCGTTGGGGACGACGCGAAGCGCCCCTTCGTATTTGCGTAAGGCTTCGCTCCAGTTATCGCTTTTAATCAGACGATCGCCTTCCAGCAGCATTTCGCGGGCGAGGGCGAGGTCTTGAATTTCGAGGAGGGCTTGTTCGGCATCTTTCCAACTGGGGATGCCGTTGCGCTCCGCCAGATCGCGGGCTTCGCGGTACAGGCGCTCGGCTTCGTCGTAGTTGCCAGCACGCACCAGTGAGTTAGCGCGGTTGTAGGCCACACGCGCATCAAACGGAATGCGGTGATCGGGGACAACGCCGCGAATCAGGTTATCTTCGGCCTTCTGGCGATATTCCAGTGCCATTGGATTGCCGGGTTGCTGCGATAGGACGCGGTTGGCGAGGTCAATGGATTGCTGATACTCGCCCGAATAATAGGCTGCTGTCAGTTCGGACTGGAGTTCGTCCACATCGGGCAGCGAACTGTAGCCCGCGCCACGTCCGGGCATACGGCGGGCGGGTGGCTCCTGATAGATTTCTTCTTCGGGCGGCGGGTAGCCAGCCGATGTAGGATAAGCCGGAGGTGGCTGCGGTTGTGTCGGGGCAGGGCGCGTCGCCGTTGGGCGAGCGGGTGCGGGCGGAGGTGGCGCGGACGGTGCAGGTGGTGCTGGCGGGCGCACTCCGTAACGGGCGTACAGGTCATTCACGCGCTGCGCGGCCTGTTCGCTGCGGGCGGCAGCTTCGCCTAGCAGGGCAATGATGTCCGGGTCTTGGGGCTGTAACGCCATCCCCTCCGCAAGAATATCAATTGCCTCATCTATATCATCATTGTCACCCGCGATTTCGATGCGGATGCGGGCGCGGCGCACCAACCCGCGCACAGCGGCGGCATTCGGTGAGGTGGGATTGCTGCTCACCCGCGCCAATTCCCCAAAGAACGCTTGTGCGGCGGCTTCAAAAGGTGTATTTTTTGCATCCGCCAGCAGGGTACGGGCTGCTCGTTCCAGATCGGCAATCACGCTCGATTCGGGTTCTTCGGGCAGCATTTGAAGCTGTCGGCGCAGATCATCCAACCGCTGTTGCAGATTCGCCATGCGCTTTGTCCCTTCTCTGTAATGCAGAAATTACCGTAATTCATGGGGATGGGCAAGGGTGATGTTGGATGATGATTGCGTAGGGGAGGGCTTGTGATAGAATTCAGCAAGCATAAGAAGGGTCATTCACAAGTGTCGGTTCGAATAAATCCTCAGTATCGGCTCATTCTGTCGTACAATATCAGACCCGATCAATATGAACCGTATTATCAGTTCATTATGAACGAGTTCGTCCCTGCATTGCATCAGATGGGGTTGTATATGACGGCGGTGTGGCATACGGCTTACGGGCAGTATCCACTGCGGCAGGTGGATTTTGTGACAGAACGGCTGGAAACGCTGCATCAGGCTTTTGAGAGTGACCGATGGGAAATCCTTGAAGGCCGCTTAAAAGACTATACAACAAACTACGGACGCAAGGTTGTCCGATATGTAGACCTCTTTCAGTTTTAGGGCGTAACTGATTTGTAACAGAGGCAGTTCGCTGGGGTGATTGATGTTACCGCAACCCCGTTGGGAAATGAGGTATACTGGTAAACAATCCATGTGGGCAAGGTGCAAGCCTTGTTAGAATTGGGTTGACTGTTTCGAGCGTTCATTTTTATTAGGATCAGTTGGGAATTTACGTTATGCCGCATTGTGCGCTCATAGTGGATGATGACGAGAACACGCTCTATTTTATAGAGCAAGTTTTGCGCCCGATGAATTTGGAAATCTTAAAGGCTTCCAACGGCGAGCAAGCTATTGCACACCTCCAAAAATCTCAGCCTGTCATTATGTTTCTGGATTTGCTCATGCCCCGCGTCACCGGTCATCAGGTGCTGAACTATGTGAACAGCATGCCGCATCTCAAAATGATGTATGTGGTGGTGGTGAGCGCCCACGATCCTTACCATTTTGAACTGCCGATTCCCCGTGCAGATGCCTATTTTGTGAAACCGGTGCGCCCGAAGGAAATCCGGGATGCTGCTGAATTTGCGATTGCTCAGCAGATCGCTTAATCGTCTTCACATAGACCCGAACCCTCAAATCATGTAGAATCCTCGCTGACTCATCTGGGAGCAGCGAATGTTATGGCATTTGATTTTGAGGCACTTGTCGGTCATTTATATGTCGTAGGCGGGCGGGCGATCAATGCACAACCGCCGGGGATGCTGGTGGAAGTCGCCCCGAAGAAAGCGGCACGGGGGCGTGAACTGGATACGCTCTTTGTGCTAGTTTCGCCGTCCGGGGATGCAACAGCCCCTGCTGCTTTCTATGAGCAGATGTCCACACTGTCTGCCGAACGCTATTTCAACAGCACCGGCAGCGTGACGGCGGCGCTGCGGACAATCTATACCTCCCTGAACCAAGATTTGATCGAGCATAACGAAAGTGGCAAGCGCCCCTACGAGGCCAATTTAGTGTGCGCTGTGCTGCATGAAGACGAAGTGTTTGTGTCACGGGTGGGGTCAAGCGTGGCTGTCCTGCGTGATGGCGAGACAATCATCTCGTTTCCGACAGAATTTGATAATGATGAGGCGCTGGTTGGCCCGCCGCTGGGTGTGCATCCATTCCCGGAAGATCGG
>CAIVEA010000225.1 GCA_903904765.1 uncultured Chloroflexota bacterium | reverse complement strand
GCCCACTTCGCCGCAGATCAGCCGATCCATCGGCACGGGCTGTTCCATATCGGTCTTCACCTCACGGATGGCGCGAATCTGGTCATCGGTTTCCACATACGGGAACGAGGCTTCTAGCTCGTGCTGCCATGCGCCATCCGGCGTGAAAGCATGCCCCGGCGTGGCGACGCGCTGCGCGTACAGTTCCAGCAGTTCCCGCGCATCTTCCTCGACGGCTTTCTTGGCCTGACTCGTCACCCGCGCCCAGTCGGGTTTGCCCAGTTTGCTCAATGCCGGCGGGCGGTCATCCGGCCCGACATAGCGCGTCAGGCGGTCGGCCTGATGGATGGGGACGAACACCACATCCGTTCCGGCGTACTCCACCACCAGATATTCGCGCTCGTTGCCCTCGACAGTGCGGCGGCGCATCCCGCCGAAGCGCCCGATGCCGTAATCCACATGCACCACATAATCGCCCGCCTGCATATCGGCATAGCTGGATTCGGGCAATCGTGCGCGGGGCTGCGATTTGCGGCGGCGCGGTTCGGGGCGATTCCAGCCGAAAATTTCGGCATCCGTCAGCAGGTGAATATCCCAACCGGGCAAGCGCAGGTGCCAGCCCGCGCCCAGCGTGCCTTCCACCAGCGACAACGCGCCGGGGGTAGGCTGCTCGTGAACATGCTGCACAATCGGCACGAAGCCTTCGCTTTCGCGCCACAGGTCGCTCACGCGGGCGGTCTGCGCGGTGACGACCACGATGCTCTCCCCATCGCGGCGCATGGCACGCAGTCGTGCCAGCAGCGGTTTGAGCTGCCCGCCGAAGCGTTCCCCCGGCGCGAACAGTTTGCCGAAGGTGTCGGTTTCATCCGGCGCGAGATGGCCTTCGTCGTCGTCATGCTCGTAGGCGAGGCTGCCCAGATGGGCAGTGCGGCGGGTTTCCAGTTCGTCCGCCAGCGCGTCCCACGTCAAATAGGGTAGCGGATAATCGGCGGGAAGCTGGTTGCTGGTCAGCTTTTCGGTACGGGCGGTCAGCGCGTGTTCTTCGATCCCGGCGATTGTCTCGCGCAGTTCAGCCCAGTCTTCCACCAGCACCAGCGTCTCCGGCGGGGTGTAATCCAGCAGGCTGACGGGTTGCGGGTAGATGTAGGGCATATACATTTCGAGATACGGGAAAGGTGTACCCGCCGCCAGCGGTTCGGCATCCGCCAGCGGGCTGGTCACATCCTGCGTGTTGTGCGGCAACGTGGCGAACCATGCTTCCAGATGCCCCGCCAGCGACGCGGCGGCTTCCGGGATGACCTCACGGGCGGGCGGGATGGCGATGGCCTCCAGCTTATCCGCTGAACGCTGCGTGGAGGGGTTGAAGGTTCGCAGCGTGTCAATTTCGTCGTCGAAGAAATCAATACGCACCGGTTTATCGGAGGCCAGCGGGAAAATATCCACCACGCCACCCCGACGGCAGAACGTCCCCGGTTCCACCACCACCGACACTGGCTCGTAACCCATCTTCAGCCAGCGCGTGAGCAGCGTATCAATTGCGTAACGCCCGCCGGGGCGCAGCAGCAGCGTCCCTTTGCGGAAAGCGTTCACGGGCAGGGTGCGCTGCATGATCGCCCGCGCCGATGTCACCACGATGGGCGGCACAGCCGGAATGCTCTCGTCAGGCGGCATGAGCGCCGCCAGCGCCGCAATGCGTGACCGCACCACACTTTCGCCCCAAGGGGCGCGTTCGTAGAACAGCGGAGTCGGCTCCGCAAAACGGTAAACGGGACGATCGCCTAACCACACCGGAAGTTGTTCGGAGACATTGTAAGCGCGGTCAATGCGTCCGGTAATATAGATGACGGGCGCAGGCCAGTCGGCGGCCAACGCCGCCAGCACGAACGGACGCGCCGCCAGCAGCACGCCCAGATCGGCGAGGCGTTCGCCTTTTTGCAGGCGCTCCAGAAGATCACGGTAAGGGGCGCTGGCACGCAGGCTTTCCAGTAAACCATTCAACTGCATAGTGAAAATGCTCACCTGATAAACGCGGATTCGGGATTGTAGCACACGATATAGGGCGCGGCGTAGTCCACAAACCTCGTCAGCAACCGCCGCCTGTTTTACAATCACCGGATAGGAACATCCGAAGACTATCCGGTGAGGTTGCGATGCGCCGACTGCTGGTGCTATGGGTACTCGGTTTTTTGCTGGGCGCAGTGGCGATGGCCGCCGCGCAGGACTCCCCCCTGACGATTCAATCGCAAACCTTGAGCGCCGATGTGGATGTGTACGGCGTTCCGGTGGTGAACGTGCGCGGCACGCTGCGAAATGACGATGTGGTGGCCTTCACCGATGTGGTGCTGACCGCCACAGGCTACAACACAGCGGGCGAAGCCGTAGCCGAGGGCTTCGGCTATCTGGTGAACGCCTGTCATGCTGCGCTGCCTGCGGAGTTCACGCTCGAACCGGGCGCGGAACAGGGCTACATCATCCCGCTGGAACTGTATGAGGATGATGTGACGGTTGACCGTGTGAACATCAGCGCCGAAGGGACGCAGACCATCGCTGCGCTGGCTACTGATGCCCCTGTGCTGCCCGCAGGCATCACGGCGGTGGCGGGCGGGGATGTGGTCAACGTAGAATGGATTGACGGCGAAAACCTGCGCTTTGCCGAAGGTTGTTACCGCGATTTGTTCACGCAGCAGACATGGCGCGAATACAACCTGCTTGCCGCGCAGACCACGCCCCTCGTGGAGCATCCGCAGGCGGCGCGGGTGACGGAGGCGCTGCGGGCGGCGCTGGGCTTGAGCGACCCGCTGTACTTCCAGCACAGCGCGATCAGCTTCGACCCGACAGGCGGGCGGCGGCTGGTGTATCAAACCGAACTGAGTACGGTGGTCACAGCCGAACAGGACGGCGCATTCAAGCGCATCGTGTTCGACAGGCTCTCCAGCTACAGCTTGGAAGGCATTCACTGGCTGCGCGACGGGCGCTTTCTGGCCTACTACTACGGCGCGACGGGCGATCCGGTGCTGTATTTCACCGCCAGCGCCGATGGGCAGAGCTTGAGCGAATCCGTCCCCAAAAGCCTGCCCTCGCGCATCATCCCCGGCGCGAGTCCCGATGGCGAACGGCTGGTGATTGCTTTAGACGACGGCTACTACCTGAAACGGGCGGCCTATGCCGGAACGGAACGCCTGTTTGAGCATACGCCACCCGATAACAACTGGCCTGCGCCAGCATGGGCGGTCACGGAAGAAGGCGCTGACCAGATTTATGTGGCGCTGCCCGCCGATGATGGTTCAGCGCGGCTGGCCTGCTACGACAGCGCCTCGCAAACCCTGACCGATCTGACGGCGCTGCCCCTGAACCTGACCACCGAAGACCGCGCCCGCTGGTGGCTTTCGCCCGATGATCGCTATCTGGCGCTGGTCGCCAACGGTTTGAACGGCGGATTGTGGACAATTGATCTGAATGCTCTCGGCGGCTGCGCCGGAACAAAATCATAGGAGAAACAACATGGCGAAAAAAGCATTGTTCGTGGCGGGCGGCTGGCAGGGGCATACCCCGTTCGAGTCGGCGGCGCTGTTTGCGGGTTTGCTGCGCGAAACGGGCTACGAAGTGGAAATCAGCAACACGCTGGATAGCTATCTGGATGCCGACAAGCTGCGCGGGCTGGATTTGATCGTCCCCACATGGACAATGGATAAGATCACCGATGCCCAGTCCAAAGGACTGCTGGAGGCCATCCAGTCAGGCGTGGGTGTGGGCGGTTGGCACGGCACGATGGGCGACTCGTTCCGCGAAAACACCAACTATCAGTTCATGGTGGGCGGACAGTGGGTGGCGCACCCCGGCAACATCATTGATTACACGGTGAATGTCACCCGCCAAGACCATCCCATCATGCAGGGGCTGACGGATTTTCGGATGCACTCCGAACAGTATTACATGCATGTTGACCCCTCCAACGAGGTGCTGGCGACCACCACGTTCAGCGGCGAACATGTGGAATGGATCAACGGCACGGTGATGCCGGTAGTCTGGACGCGGCGATGGGGCGCGGCGCGGGTATTCTATTGCTCACTAGGGCATGTGGTGGGCGATTTCGATGTGCCAGAAGCACGGGAGATTGTGCGGCGCGGCTTACTGTGGGCCAGTCGTTAGCCATCTGTAAAGTCATTGTGACCGAATCTGTGACTAAAGAAGGAACTTTTTACGAATCTTGAGAATTGGAGTATAGTCACATGCAAGGTGCTGATATTTAATATAAAACGATCAATCTGTTCTTTGTTATATAATCCTAAAGAACAGTGATCGTTAACTTGATCCATTTGATTTTGAGAGTCTGGAATGAATGTCTCTGGTCGGCTCCGGTCTATTATCCATCAGTTAGTCTCTCCTGCGAAACCGCAGGAGGATTTGGCGAACCTTCAGGCAGAGCAGGTGCGGCTGACAGAACAAAACCGTGAACTGGAAGCCCGCATCCAACAGCATGAATACACCGAACAGGCGCTGCGGGCTGAACAAGAGCGCCTGAAACGCATCACCTCTGTCACCTCCGACTATCTATACAGCGTCAATATCAATCCTGATGGCACAGCGGGGCGGCTGGAACTCAGCGGCGCGGTGGAGGCCATCACAGGCTATACTCCCGAAGAATTTGTGACAGTGGCGGGCGGCTGGCGCGGCGTTTTGCATCCCGACGATCTGGAACAGGACTCACGGGATATGCAGACGTTAGCGACCAATCAGGGGACGAACAGCGTCTTACGCATCATCACCAAAAGCGGCGACATTCGCTGGGTACGCTCGAATGCCACGCCGCGCTGGGATGCCGTCCACAATCGCTTGATCGGCATCTATGGCGGTACGACGGATGTCACCGAAAGCATCCTTCACGAACGGACGTTGCGCGAGAGTGAACAGCGTTTCAAAACGCTGGTCGCCAATTCTTCGGATGTGGTGACGGTGCTGGATGAGCGCGGCAAAGTGATTTTCGCCAGCGACTCGATCGCCCCCATTCTGGGCTACGACCCGCGAGCTATTGTGGGGCACACGGTTGCTGCTTATCTCCATCCTGATGATATAGGCCGCGTTAATCGGTTTTATGTCGAGCATGTGAGCAATCCGGGGGCACAGGGAACGCTCGATTATCGGTTGCATCATGCGGATGGTAGTTGGCGCTATGTGGAGTCGCGCTCCAACAACCTGCTTAACGATCCCATCGTCAAAGGGATTGTAATCAATTCCCGCGACATCACCGAGCGTGTGCTGGCAGAACAAGCCATGCGCGAAAGCGAAAACCGGTTGCGTGCGCTGCTGGATGCCACGATAGATGTGGCCTTCCTCATCTCCACCGATGGCACATTCTTGACCGTGAACAAAGCCTTAGCTGATCTGATGGGTAGCACGGTGGAGGCACTGGTCGGGCAGGACGGTTTCCAAATTATGCAGGCGCATCAACAGGTTGCCCGCAAGCCGCGCTTTGATGAGGTGCTGCACACCGGGGAACCTGTCCGCTTTGAGGATGCGGTGGGCGAAGGATGGGCGGATAATTCGATTTATCCGGTCAAATCCCCTTCCGGCGAGGTGATCGCGTTCGCCGTTTACAGCCGCGACATCTCCGAGGAAAAGCGCCTGTCGGAGCAGCTAGATCGTTACACGGCACAGTTAGAAACGATGGTGGTGGAACGCACCGACGAATTGCGCCGCGCCAAATCACGCATTGACCTGATTCTGGATAACACCAGCGATGCGATTGCGCTGGCGCATCCCAACGGGGATGTGCAAATTGCCAATCCTGCCTTTCAGTTGGCCTTTAGTGCGCCGGTATCGCATGCCATCGAGCATTTCCTACATTTGCTCGTCAATGAAGAACAGGTGGAGACGGTCAGCGCGGCGCTGCTCAACACCATCGAAAGCGGAGAGCGTCATCGAGTAGAAGTGCAGATCGCGGATGGCGAGAACAAGCGCGATATTGACCTTGTGATGATTCCGGTGCAGATGGACGAAACGGATTCACGTTGGGGCGTGCTGGTCAGCGCCCGCGACATCACCAAGTCCAAAGAGTTTGAACGCTTCAAAACCCGTTTTGTCACGGATGCGCTGCACGATCTCGCCACGCCCATCACTGGCCTTAGCACCCGTTTGTATTTGCTCAAGCGCACCCCGGAACGTCTATCGGAACACACGTCGGCGCTGGAAGATCAGGTTGACCATCTCAAGCACTTGTTGGAAGACCTGCGCGTGCTGTCGCACTTCAGCCGTGAACAGACCACACTTCACCTTGAGCTTAACGATCTCAACAAACTCGTAGAGCGCGTGTACAAGACTTATGAGCCTGTTGCCGTCAATAAACAGCAAACGTTGAGATTGAGTGTTGATAAGGATGCACCGTTGGTCTTACTCGATACGCGCCTGATCGAACGGGTGCTGGTGAATCTGGTTTCCAACGCCATCAACTATACCGAAGCGGGCAAAGCCATTCACATCCGAACCGTGTACACGCCGAACTGGGTGGAAATCAGCATACAGGATGAGGGGGTTGGCATCTCGGAAGATGATCTGCCGCACATTTTTGACCGGTTCTATCGCGCATCACAGGCGCGGGAGATGCTTGTACAGGGTACGGGGTTGGGGTTAGCCATCGTCAAAGAAGTTGTTGAGCGCCATCGGGGGCGGGTTCAGGTGCAGAGTCAGATCGGAATCGGTAGCACTTTCACCTGTTATCTACCTATGTTGGACGATATTTCCCAAATCACCGATTTCTAAGGGTTCAATCTCTCAGTTCACCGTAATAGCGGGCGTTGTTGTAAAACGGCATCCGGTCACGCAGTTGCGCCCGCAGGTCACGCAGGCGGTTTTCGGCTTCCACAGCCTGCGCCATCGGATTGGTACGCCACAGCTGCATCGCATCCACCACTACGCTCGTATTCCACACTGCCAGCCGCGCCGCCACATCGAAGGCTGTATCCGCCGCGTGTAGCGCCAATGGGTCGGGTAAAGCCGCCAGTTCGTTCCCGCGCCGCTGCAAAACTGCGCTGCCCGCGCTTGCGCTGTATAACAGCACCGCACACCCCACCAGCAGCAGCCCGCGCCGCGTGGGACGGCGCAAGCCGCCCATCACGAGCAGCACCCCCGCCCACAACGCCAGCCCGCCGCCGGCAGAAACTAGCCCGCCCGTTGCCCCTAGCGGAATCGCGGTCAGCGCCGCCGCCACGCCCCCGCGCCAGACCGCCAGCGCCAGCCCGAAGCCGATCCACAACAGTGCCGTTCCCGCTGCTGGTCGCCCATGCCGCCAGCCCGCCCATGCCGCGCCGATCAACCCGAAGGCGCTCATGAGCAGCATCACCCACCCCCACGCCGTACTGCCAACCAGCATGACCAGCGCCGCCAGCCCCACCGCCCGCACGAGACGGTGCGACTGCTGTGCAGGAATCGCCGCGCTGTCTTGTTCGTCCCGTCTCGCTCGCCACAGCAACCCGATACACACCCAAACCAGCGGTTGCGTGAGCAGCGTGGCAAAGCTGAACTGTTCAATGACGAAGGCCGCCACGAGGACGCACAAAATCGCGGCGGGCAACCGTGAGGCGTTCACGAGTGGCGCACCCCGACCCGCCCGCAACAATAGCCACAGCCACACCCCGCCCACCGTTGCGACCATTCCCAGCGCCACGCCCATCCCCGCGTGACTGCTGACCGCGCTGATGGTCACGCCCGCTGCCAGTCCGCAGGCCGCTTGCAGCCCGACCAGAGTCAACGCCTCCCGCCGCGTTTGTATCAACCCGCACAGGCGCAGCGCCGTGAGCAGTGCCGTTTGCCACAACGCCAGCGCCGCTGTCAGTCCCGCCCATCCGGTCATCAGCAGCGTATCGAGCGTTTGGTTGTGCATCCGGTCAATGCGTAACTGATTGTTCAGATCGTCAAAATGCTGGATGTAGCGGCTGTCCAGCATTTC